>JBDSAM010000223.1:0-9406 GCA_039922135.1 Blastocatellia bacterium | reverse complement strand
AAGCCAACCAGGTCGCTACCGCTCCCGGTTCCGTACCGATGAGTCGTTAAGAATGTATTTTTCAATTGCCTCAGCCACGCCATCCTCTTCGTTCGAGGCGGTTAGCGCAAAGCCCATTTGTTTCAACTCGTCTTCGGCATTGGCCATGACCACGCCAAGTCCGGCGTAGTGCAGCATCGTCAGATCGTTGTGATTGTCGCCGACGGCCATAATCTCTTCGCTGGCGATTCCGTGCTGTTCGGCCACTGCTGCTACGCTGCTGCCCTTTGATGCCGTCGTGCTCAACACGTCCAGGATGCTCAGATCAACCGACCGGTAGCGGGTTTTGAAGAGCTGGATCTTATTGCCTATTGGGCCGCCCATCGCTTGAGCCAGCGTTTCGGAGAATTCGTCTATCGGGTCGCAGCAGCCGGAAAACATCATCTGGATCGGCGCGGTTTGCACGTAATGCAGCAGGTCGGGGACTTGGACGACCGCATCGCGATACTTGTCCAGGTAACGATGCATAGGGCGGTTCTTTTCCGAAATGCCTTCGATGACCATTGTGCCCATTCCATGCGGATCGTCGCAGCAGATCATATCCACGTTCTGCTGGCGGCCAATCTTGATGATTTCACGCGCCGTGTCTGCGTCGAGTGGATGAAAGTCCACCGTTTCCAGCGTCTCGATGTTTTTGGTAAGCGCGCCGTTGTGTGAAACTAATGGGATGTCCAGTTCCAGCCGCAGCACCAGTTCGCGCGCCGAACCGAACCGGCGACCCGTCACCAGCACAACAAAAACGCCGCGCTGGCGGGCTTCGTTGATCGCTTGAGAGGTGCGCGACGTAATCTCTCCGCGAGGCGTAAGCAGCGTTCCATCAATGTCGAGTGCTAAAAGTTTGACTGGCATAAAGCGCGAGCAATCTAACATCGGCCTGTATGAAATTCAATTTTCATGTGCTTGCCGCTGCTTGCCGGTTGCATGTAGTATACGCGTTCCAATCGCCCTAACGGTCCTTACCGCCCTTACTATAAAGATATTCATCTAGAAAGAAGACCCATTCCCGCTATGAAAAAAGCACTGATTACAGGCATTACCGGGCAGGACGGCAGTTATTTGACCGAATTGCTACTGGGTAAAGGCTATGAGGTTTACGGCATTATCCGTCGCGCCAGCACCTTCAACACCGAACGCATTGACCACATCTACCAGGACCCGCACGAACTGGGGCGGCGGCTGAAGTTGGTTTACGGCGATCTGAATGACGCCAGTTCCCTGAACAAAATCCTGCGAGATGTGCAGCCGGACGAAATTTACAACCTCGGCGCGCAATCGCACGTCCGCGTCAGCTTCGACATTCCCGAATACACGGCGGAGGTGGCTGGCTTGGGCACATTGCGCCTGCTCGAAGCGATACGCGAGACGGGCTTGAGCAAGACGCGGTTTTACCAGGCTTCGTCGTCGGAACTCTACGGCAAGGTGCAGGAGGTGCCGCAACGCGAAACCACTCCGTTCTATCCGCGCAGTCCATACGGCGTGGCCAAACTCTACGCATACTGGATCACGGTCAATTACCGGGAAAGCTACGGGCTGTTCGCCTGCAACGGCATTCTGTTCAATCACGAGAGCGAACGGCGCGGCGAGACCTTCGTCACGCGTAAGGTGACGCAGGCGGCGGCAGCGATCAAACTTGGACTGCAAGACAAACTCTTCCTGGGCAATCTGGATGCGAAACGCGATTGGGGCCACGCCAAAGATTACGTCCGCGCGATGTGGATGATGCTGCAACAGGACGCTCCGGACGATTTCGTCATTGCCACGGGCGAGATGCATTCGATTCGCGAACTGCTGGACGAAGCCTTCAGCCATCTTGGATTAGACTGGCAACCGCATGTAGAAATTGATGCGCGCTACTTCCGCCCGGCAGAGGTGGACTTGTTGATCGGTGATGCAACCAAGGCAAAAGAGAAACTCGGCTGGCAGCCGGAGATCACCTTCAAAGAATTGGTACGCACGATGGTGGACGCCGACCTCGCCGATTTGAAAAAGAAGCACAATCCAAGCTGAACCCGAACTGAAGAAGATGACGAACCAATTTCCTTACGAACGAGTAGTGGTGACGGGCGGCGCGGGCTTTCTTGGCTCGTATGTCGTGGAGAAGCTGCGCCAGCGCGGCGTTGAGAATATCTTTGTCCCGCGCCGCAAGGATTATGATCTGGTCAAAATTGAAGATGTGCGCCGAATGTACGATGACGCGCAGCCAGATTTAGTCATTCACCTGGCGGCAGTGGTCGGCGGCATCGGCGCGAACCGCGTCAATCCTGGCAAGTACTTCTACGAAAATTTGATAATGGGCGTGCAGTTGATGGACGAAGCCCGATTGCGCAAAACCAAAAAGTTCGTCGCCACGGGAACGATTTGCGCATACCCAAAATTTACGCCCGTGCCATTCAAAGAGGACGATCTGTGGGAGGGCTACCCTGAAGAGACCAACGCGCCATACGGGCTGGCCAAAAAGATGATGCTGGTGCAATCGCAAGCCTATCGCCAGCAGTACGACTTCAATTCAATCTTTCTGCTGCCGGTTAACCTGTACGGGCCGGGCGACAATTTCGATCCGCAAAGCTCGCACGTCATTCCGGCGCTGATCCGCAAATGCGTTGAAGCGATTGATGCCAAAGCCGATCACATCACTTGCTGGGGAACAGGCAGCGCAACGCGCGAGTTTTTGCACGCCGAAGATTGCGCCGAAGGGCTGGTGCTGGCGGCGGAAAAATATGAGAAATCCGACCCGGTCAATCTTGGAGCGGGGTTCGAAATTTCAATCAAAGACTTAACGGAAAAGATCGTTGCGTTGACCGGCTTCAAAGGCCGTATCGAATGGGACGCTGCCAAGCCCGATGGCCAGCCACGCCGCTGTCTGGACACGTCGCGCGCCGAACACGAATTCGGATTTCGCGCGCAAATCGGATTTGAAGAAGGGTTGCGCCAGACGATTGATTGGTATCGCGGAGAGGTGGAGAGACGGAAAAGTACGAAATAACTCTGCCTGTCCCTACCTCTTTCTCAGCAATTCGGCGGGAAGACCGGAACCGTTAAACTGCCGCTGCCAAAGCGCAGGTGATGAAGATTGCGTCCGTCGTTGAACGCGCCTTTGCGCGTGGCGGCATTCGCATTCAGGTTAATCACCGCGCCGCTGATGGCTCGCCCTTCATCAGCCATAATCCGCATCCAGCCTGTTCTGCCCGCCCTAATCACTTGCGTCAGTTTCGGCGTCGTTTGCGGAAAATCGTCGCTGAGCAAAACTTTGAATTGAGCGCCAGCCCTGGTCAGGCTGGTGCTGAAGGAGAAGGCGCTTTCTGCATCATCAAAGAGTATTCCGCTGACACCCTTGATTGGCGGCATAGCCACGACAAGACTGCCTTCCAATCCATTTAGTATCAGCAGCGTCGAATTGCCATCACTGGGGCTGAGAACTTTATCAAGACCAAGCACCTGCGGCGCGGCGGTGTATCGAACGCCATCCAGCGCCAGAATGGCAATTGTGGGAGGGGCTGCACAGGCGGCAAGCGGCCCATTAAAGAGGGCTGCATAACTTTCCGCTGAGAGTGCCGCCGCGTGACCTAGTTCCGTCTTGACGCGTTCGCTGCCGATCAAATAGTTAAAGCTGACGGGACATCCCGTGCTGTCGGTGGCGAAGAAGACAGCGTAGCCAGCAATGCCCGGATCAACTTCTGAAGCCAGAAAGGAAGCCGTCTGATTCGGTGTCAGGCAAATAAACGAATCCGCCGTTTGTCCTCCATCAGCGACAAAAAACAGATGCACATAAGAAGATCGCGAAGTATTGATATTGGTTAGGGAAAAGTCCGTGTCTTCTTTGTTCCCGCTGGTTGGGCCGGACGTGTAGTAGTTATAAACAAGGATAGAACCGGGACGCTGATCGCTTAGCAGTGGCCGGCGGGCGTCGTCCATATCACGAACTGGCGCACTTGGTTCTGCGCTGAATGCCGTGACATGGATGGCAAATAAAAAGAGAGCGAACAAAAAAGGTTTTGCATGGACGCGAAAGGATTTCATAAGGTTAACTGCTCCTTGGTTTCACTTCGGCGGTTTTGCCGCCGACATCAGAGGATGACGCTAAATCTGAGATGCGAACAAGACTCGTTCCGAAGTCAGTAAAAATCGAAGCGACGGAAATTGGGGAGTTAAGAACGCCCCTGGGGTTCGTGGGGCCGAAGATGAGCCGGAATAAAATTCGGCCTCCCCGTACAAAATTAAATCCATTGATTTGATGGGGTGATGAGATGAAGCGGCAGTCCATCTTTGGTTGGGCGATTAGGTATAAAAGAGAGAGAACTGCGCGAGATTAAACGCGCCTTTCCCTCTCGGGTTCCGCTCAGTCAGGCAATTCAATATTACAGCGCGCCGGTGAACTCAATTCAAGAAGCCTGAGGTGACAGATTGAAGATTGAAATACAGCTACTTTCGAATTCCTCTGGGTGAAAATTTGCGCAGCACATTTGGGAAACCTTCAATGTCGGGTGGAGTGCGCACCTTGCCATCCACGATAATTTCGCGGGCCGAAATCTCACGGTCATAAATGTCGCGGTTGGCAGTGTTGTCCTGCATGATCACGGCGCCTTTCAATTCCAGTCCGGCAAATAATCCACGGCTGCGCGAATAGGAAACGATCTGTGATTTGAGCATCACGTCGGTCGAAACGTGCGCGTTGCGGCCCACCGGACCAGCGGAAGCTGCTGCACCTGCACCGATCTCGAACTTGTCTTGCAACAACCCCTCGACGCCCGAGCTATTCATGATCAACAAGACCAGATCCACGGCCTGGCCACCAATCTGAAATCCAAAACTGCCGCCGCCGATGGTGAAGAAAGCTGGTGCTCCCCATGAACCCTCTAAACGCCGGCAACTGATCAACCCTTTGCCGTATTGGCCGCCGACAATGAAGCCGCCTTTTTTTACTGATGGAAATACCGCGACGCACTGCGCGCGATCCAGCAGCTCAAGCGGAACCGCCTGATCCGGCGCGCCCATAATTTCGCGGAAGGCGATGGAGGCTTTTCTGGCACGCTCTTTCTCTTCGGCTTTAGAAGCGGCGCTGGAAGAAGGCATGGCAGGCAACGCAAGTGCGCAGAGGAGGGCCATACAGATAAATACAGCGAATCGAGTCATAGAGGTCTCCCTTTGAAAGTTGTTCTTGATGAAGGGTGCGGCAACTTTCTAACCTGTGCATGATTGTTTTTCAAGCGCGTAGAAAATCCTGCCCAACCTAGTTAAGATGCGCCACGGCTGAATGAACGGTCTCAGCCAGGCAATTAGCAATCTTGGCAGCGATGTCGGCAGCATTACTCAGTAGCAACTGCGATTTCATTCAATGCGATTGATCACGCTATGAATTCCTTCGATTCTTTTACGCTCGCCCCAATGTCAGCGGGCGACATCATTGACCGCGCCGCGCGGCTTTACCGTCATAATTTCCTGGCGTTGCTGCGTATCGTGTTGTGGCCGAGCCTGATGGATTACACTGGGACGATGCTTTACACCATTGGCTTTCGCAACTTTTCGATGATGCGCGGCAATGGCCGTTTTGCATTGTCGTTGCTGCTGGTGATAGGCGGAATCTGCCTATTGATTATGGGCAAGGCGGCGTTTTACGCAGTGCTGGGCGGGGCGTCGCGTTCGCTGGTGGATCACCTGTTTGAAGGCAAGCCCATTCTGGCGCGCGATGTGTACCGTGCAATATTCAAACGGTTCTGGCCATTACTTGGCGCATTGTGCATGGTTTTGCTGTTGATGGCGGGAGCGGGCGTCATCATCTACTTTGTCGTGACCATTTTGATTCTGATCGGTGTTTTTTCTGCCACGATGTTTACGAGCTTGCCAAGTTGGTTACTGGGTTCGCTGGCAATTGGATTCGGCGTCTTCATCGGACTGATTGCGGTTTCAATGGCGATGCTGGTCTACAGTCGCGTCGTGTATGTGCCGCAGGTAATGATGGTCGAAGGCAAAGGGGTCTTCAGTTCAATTGGCCGCAGTTTTTCGCTGGCGGGCAAGGAAATCTGGCGCATTGCCGCGCTGCTGCTCTTTTGGCTGTATGTCGCCTGGTCGGTATGGTCGTTGTTGTACTTTCCACTGGGATTGGTTGCTTACTGGTTTGGCACTGACCCAAATCCCTTCAATCAAAACAATCCGCTCTGGTTCGTCATTGCCTATCAAACACTGACGCCGATCAGCGAGATTTTGATTACGCCGGTAGCGATGCTTGGCCTGACGCTGCTGTATCTGGACAGCCGCGTGCGCAAGGAAGGCTTCGATGTGGAACTGCTGGCCAATCGCCTGATGCCGCCGACGCCGCAGATGAGGCACGCGCCGCCCACCCCGCGCGCTGTTTCCATCGACGATTCCGCAGAAACCAACTCCAGTTCTCCCTTTCCATCCATCTTAGGTTTGAACGATTATGCGCCGGTACGCTCGCCAATAGTGCCGTTGCCCGCGCCAATGATAATTGAACCATCTTTGAACGGCGTAGCTTTTCCAGAAGAGATTGTCGAATCGGCGACTGCTGAAGCTATCTCTGACGAGGTTAAAGCGCCCGCTACTGCGCTGGAAGCTGCGCCTGTGGTTGTACAAGAAGAGATGATAGTTGAAAGGGAACCGGCGATTTCTGCGGCGAAAGCTGCATTCCGCGTTTGTGTATGGTGTGGAACCGAGGCTGGCGGCGAGGATCGTTTCTGCCGTGTGTGCGGCTCAGTGTTTTAACTCAAAAATGAAAAAGGGGAGGGGCGGCTTCGGACTTCACGAAAGTAATTTCTGTGAAACCCTATGTCAGCCCACTCCCCTTTTTGTATTGGAGCTTTCAGGCGTCAGTTGCTAGTGAATGACACCTTGATCCCTGCTTTACTGGACGTGGAAACACCATTGACCGTGATTGTAACTACAACGTCCACATCAGTCTTGCCCGCCAATGTTGCGTCCAGCTTGGCGTCAATGATGTCAATTCCCGGAGTGAACGCGCCATTGCCTGCGGGTTGGCCGCCCGCGTAGGTATTGGTCAGTTCAACATCACCGATCTTCAGCACGACTTTATCCGCATTGCGCCAGCCAGTACCGAAGACACGGATGATATTTGGACTAGCAGCCGTCCCAACAGAGCAGGGCGGATCAGAGAGGGTGATTGAGCCATCGGCGTTGACCTTGCCGCATTTGACCAGTGCGCGTCCGTTCCCATCGCTGGTGGTGGTGAACAGACCAGGCGAAACGTCAAAGACTTTCATCCGGCCACGCGAGATTGTGCCGTTGTTGTTAACGACGACTTCGACCAGGGTGGCAGGTTTGGTTTCGTTCGGCACGATGAAGTTGATCTGCGTCGGCGAAATGTAAACCAACCTTGCGGCCACTCCCGCAACAGTTACTTTCACGCCTTTTAGTTCCAGCGGAAAATCCGTCGGGGTCGCCGTGTCGTTGGCCAGATTGGTGCCCTGTATGAAAGCCACCGAACCGCGCGCGACAGTGCCGCCTTCAAAGCTGGCGGCGTTGGAAACGGTCAAGGCTTCCTGGAATCCGATAAACGAAGTCGTGCTTTTATTGCTGTCAATGTTAGTTGTGGCAATGACACTAACTGTGATGTCCTGATCAATCTTGGCCGCCAGATCCTTGCTCAATGTGACGTTGATTTGATCCAGACCTGGGAATTCCGGCTGCGGGCCAGCATAGGAAGGCGTGAAGGTCAGATCGCCGATCTTGACTTGCAGACCGGCCGTGTTGCGCCAGCCCGTGCCGTAAAGCGTCAGGACGTTGAATTGCGCATCGTTACCGACCGCGCAGGGTGGATTGGTAACGAGGAAACTTAATCCGTCAGGCGAAACCTGGCCGCATTGCGCGGCAGCTTTCCCTTTGCCATCACCGGTAATGGTGAAAACGCCGGGTGCGGCGGTCACGATTTTGGCTTTGCCCGTGGACTGCACGCCGTTGTTGTTGACGCGAATCTCGACGGTGTCGCCATTGGCGATAATGTCAGGGACAACAAAATTGATCTGACCGGCTGAAACAAAGATCAGTCTGGCCGCCAGACCATTCACCGTCACGGTTACGCCGCCCAGTAGAAATGGCAGATTGGCGCTGGGTGCGCTGATGGTCGCGTTCGCCAATTGCGTGCCGAAAAGCGCGACAATCGAACCGCGCGCCACCTGCGTCGCGTCGAAACTGGCGGCATTGGCGGCAGCAGGCGCAGTCGAATTGGCGCTGGTTACCGGGCGCACATAAGCCTGGAATACATCCTGAATCGCCAAGCCATTCGTTCCGATCAAGTTCTGATCGTAAGTAAAAGTGACGGCGCTGCCGGCATCGTCAAGGAATGATGAATTGGAGTTGGCGCGTTGATCCAGCACAAACAAGGATGGGCCGGTAAATGTAATCTCGCGGAATTTGCTGTTGGCAATATCGTATCGGAAGACTTCGCGGCTGCTGTCGGCATTGTCGGTACTGATGCCGCTGGTCGTTGCTGGCGTTAGATTCAAGACGGACGTGAAGGTGATGAACTTGCCGGTCGAATTGATGCTGGGGAAATAGTTGAAATCGTTTTTGGTCGCATCAACGGTGGTTTGATCCGTGATTTGCGTGAAGGTGGGCTTAGCGCCGCTCAAGTCCGCCAGGAAAATTTCGCGCAGCTTTTCAGTGTTCTTTCCGGCAAAATCTCCAGCCGATTCAAAAACCAGTTTCGTGCCATCACTGCTCAGCGGATGGGTAAAGGCGACCAGCACATTCACCACGTTGTTGTTCGGAACCGCCGGAGAACCGGTCGTCTCAGTTACCTGCGTAAACGTGTTGACCGGATCGCCAGCTTTGTACGTGAAGATTTCGCCGTTGAAGTCCGTGTTCTTGTTGGCATTCGCACCGGGATAGTTAAATCCGGAGAGGAAGACCAGCCGTTGGCCGTTGCCGCTCAAGTAAGGGTTCGCATTGAAACCTTTGACAACGAAGTTGGTCGTTGCGTCCGCGTCACGCGTGACCGTGACTTGCGCAAAGCTTTTGGCCGCCGTGCGGTAAAGGAATATTTCGCCGTTGCCGTCGGGATCAAGAGTGCTCGTTGCCCCTTCTTTCGCGGCACTGAACGCCGCCGCGCCGCCATCAACGGCCTTGAACGCCTTGCGAGTCGAGACGAATGCAAGCACGGAGCCATCGTCATTGATCGTCGGCGAGTAGTTGCTGAAGATTTCTTTCACGAACTCTGTCTCGAAATCTTTACCCGTGTCGGTGATCCGTTTAATCGTTGCGGTAGTGGCATTGCGCGGCAGGTCGGCCAGATAGACTTCGTAGTTGTAATCGGCGTTTGTTGTCCCGCCCAGCGCGGCGTTTGAAACGAAGACAACCTTAGTGCCGTCGCCGCTGATGGCCGGCGTCTCATTATTGA
>JBDSAM010000222.1:0-7603 GCA_039922135.1 Blastocatellia bacterium | reverse complement strand
GACGATTGGAAGATTGCGCTTGGCCTTGCGCTCCTCTGCGTGCTAACACGCGCTATGGCCATCCCCGCCTCGTTTTGGGAATGGGACGATATGAACTTTGCGCGCGCGCTGACGCGCTACGATTTGGTCGCGCACAACCCACACCCGCCTGGCTTCCCGGTTTTTATTGCGCTGGCCAAGGTCGTGTTCGCTGTGCTTGGCGATGAGCATCGCTCGCTGGTTGGGGTTAACTTCATCTTCGCGGTGCTGCTAGGGCCGGCGCTCTTCTACTTCTTTCGCGAGATTTTTCATGACCGGCGGGTTGCCTTCGCGGGAGCGATGCTGGGCTGCTTCGCGCCAAACGTGTGGGTCTACAGCGGAGCGGCGCGCAGCGATGGCCCGGCCTTTACGCTGGGCGTCATCGGGCTGACGCTGGTGCTGCGCGGACTGCATTCGCGGCGCGCTTTGTGGATCGGCTGCGCGGTCTTCGGCTTGGCAATGGGCGTGCGCGTGACACTGCTGCCGGTGATGGGACCAATGCTGGCGGTGGTGTTGCTGGCGTGGCTGCGAAGGCGACAGTGGCGCGTCGTGCTGATTGCATTGGCCATTGGAACCGCGGCTGTCCTTGCCTGGTTTGTGCCGTTCATTTGGAAGACCACGTGGGGGGTATACGCCTGGGTGATAGGGCAACACGCGCAGGCTGGCGCAAGCAGCGATACGCTCTTTTCGCCGTCGGAAAACAGCGTCGCAACGTACCGGCTGCGACGCTTCTTCCTGGACATCTGGGCTGCGCCATGGATTCGGTGGACGATGCTGAGCCTGTCGGCTTCTGGGCTGCTCGCCTTGCTCGTCTGGCAGCGCTGGCGCGCGCTCGGTCTGCTGGCTTTGGCAACCGTGCCATTGATGGTCTTCGCCTTCATCTACAACAACCCGATGGGCGCGTTCCTCTATGCGCTGCCATACATGCCTTTGTTCGCTGGCTTGGCCGCTGGCGGCCTTGTGCTGTGGCCGCGCGCGCTTTTCGCCAAGAGGCTGCCGAAAGCGCAAAACATCGGAGTGGTGTTGGCTGTTGGATTGGCTGTGGCTATGGCGGAGTGGTCTTATCCGATGGTCAAGCTGCTGCACCGCGAGGCAAGTCCCCCGGTGCGTGCTTACCAATACCTGCGACAGACGCTTGATCCAAAGCGCGACATGCTGATCTACGACGGCATGTTTTCGTCGCACCAGAAGTTCTTCATGCCGGATGCCAAAGCCTTCGTCAGCACGGAAGAGATGATTCCCGAAACCAATTTTATCGACCTGATGACGTGGCAACCGCGCGTGGTCGGATTGACGATCTACCCTCCGATGGGGGTGGGGGGCCGACACTTCGAGTGGTCGAATGAGCGCGCCCGGCGGCGGCTGCGGACGCTCAGCCTTGGCCGGCTCTTTGACGCCTACATCAGCGACCTGACCAAAACGCGCGGCGTGCGTTTCCTTGCGGGTTGGTACGACGAAGAGGAGGGCGGCGGGAATGCGTGGCGCTGGATGGGCCGGCGCGGGCAGGTCGCATTGCTGGGCGGCGCTGAAACGATGAACTTGCGTGTGCGCGGCCTGACCGTTCCGCCGCCCGGTTCAACACGCCGCGCCACGCTCGTGCTACGGCTGGACGGGGTCGAGGTTGATCGCTTCACGCCGGCTGACCTGGAGTTCGATCACACGGTCGCGCTTAAACCAGACCCGGCGCGCCTGTGGTCGGTGCTGGAGATCGAAACCGATCAAACAGTAATTCCGCGCCGCGATGCCAACATCCCTGACGACCGTGAACTGGGGCTGCGCTGTTCCGCCATCGAGTGGTGGGCCGCGCCAGGGGCAGCGGCCACGCTGCGCAGCAATGATCAATTCCTGGGCGAAGGCTGGTTCGGGATTGAGCGCAACCGCACTGACTTATGGCGCTGGACACGTAGCGAGGCTATCGTGAAGCTGCCGCCGGTGGCGGCCGATGCGCGCCTGGATTTGCAAATGATCGTGCTGGAAGGAGCCAACGGGCGGCGATCGGATGTGACTGTGGAAGTGGCCGGACAAGTGATCGAACGCTTCCAGCCGCCGGACGGCTGGTTCAACAAAAGCTACACCGTGCCGATGGCGATGCATCGCGGCGCGGCGGTCACGTTGAAGCTGCTGGCGCAGCCGATCAATAACCGGCTGGATCAGCGGCCGCTGGCGCTCCAGGTTTATTACATAAGCTGGATGCCGGCCGGTGCGCACTGAAGGCAAAGATGAAAGGCAAAAGTGGGGAGCGCGCTTCGCCAGGTGCTCCCGATCTATCTACTTAATCCGTTGTAGCAAGCTCCACACTTTTGCCTTTGATAGTGTCTTCCTTCCTACTTCTCTTCCCACTTTAGTTTGCTTAACGAGAGGGCCAGGCGGCGCGAGTCCTGTAGGGTTTTGTCTACCTCATGCGGCACCATTGATTTGTCTGAGCTGATACGCAGTTCAGAGAAATCGCCGGAGCCGAGTTTGGAGGATGGGATTTCGTAACGCTTCTCGACGCCCTCAGCCTTGCCGGTAAATTGATCGAGCGGCATGCCGTTGAAAGTCAGTTTGATCGTCACGGGGCTTTTGAAGACATGCATCGGCGAAGACCCCGCAAAAGTAAGCGTCATATCGTGCCCGCCATTCTTCAATCGCACGACACCTTCCGGCCCCATCCAGCGCCAAGTGCCTCCATCCGTCCCTTCTTGATCAAAAAAGCCCTGGGCGTAAACGACCTTCGGTTCGGGCGTCGGGGTTGCGAAGGTCAGCGCCGGTTGCGCTGTATTTTTCGCGCCGTTGTCGGAACACGCCGCACCGCTCAGGCAGCACAGGGCCAATAAAATTACTAGGATGCCTTTGAACATTCAGTCTCCTTGAATTTGAAATAATTGTTTACTGTGTTTTCAATTGTGAATAGCCACAGAGGACACAAATAGCGCACGGAAGAAATACCTTCATTCCCCGTCACCTTTGTGTTCCTATAGCCAGTTTCTCGCCTCATCCGAAAACTATTTTAGGCTGATCTGACCTCAGAACGTGATCTCCCACAAGCTGACGCCGCGCAGATCGCCGAGCCGCCGCCACCATGCGCCCGGCACCTGCGGTTACACAAGCAATGCGATACGGCGCACCCCTCTGCCCCTATTTCACCTTCATCAATTTTTCTTTGCGTTTGCGATAGCTGATACCTCCGCCAATGCACAGCAGCAGCAAGCCAGCGACAGACCACGTTGCCCCGTTACGGAAGCTGTGCGCACGGAACATAAACTCAACTTTGTGATCGCCCGGCTGTAGCTCAACGCCGCGCAGCGTGAAGTTGACGCGATCAATCGAAGCGCGCTGGCCATCTACACGAACTTCCCAACCGCGATAGTAAATTTCGCTTAAACAAAGAAAGCCCGCGCTCTGATTGCGTACTTGCAGTTCGATACGCAGTGGCTGGTAGCGCGTGATCTTCACTTCGCCCTTCAACGCAGCAAATGCTTCCACGCCAACAATCGGCGTTTTCAGTGCGCGGTTCGAAAAAAGCTCGCTTTCCAGCAATACCGTTTCAGCCGGATCGAACTGCGAGCCGTCTATCAACCTGCCCGTTTTGATCGTCCGCAGCACTTCTACACTAGGCACGATAATGGCGCCGGGCGTAAACCAGGCGCGTGGCATCGCTTTCAGATTTTCATAAATATCAACGCCGTCAAACTCCGCCAGTTTACGCCAGCGTTCAGGCGGCAAGCTGACAGCATCAAGCGGATGCGATGCAGCAGTCACCGCGTCAAACAGCGATGCCCGCGTAATGATGAGTTCGCCGTGATCCAGCACACTTTCGAACTCGATGCTCTCAATCTCAGCCCGGTCAAATTTCAGATGTGCCAGAACGCCTCGTCCGCGAAATCCACCGGTGTTCCAGCTTGCGATGTCTGCCGCGCTATCGGGCGTCCATTCTGACGTATCGCGCCCGGCCAGCAGTTGGCGTTCGATCACTTGACCGCTGGTCGTGTGCAGCTTGACGTTTAGGACGGGCGCGCCATCGGCAACATCTTTCGAGTGTTCCATCACCGAGATGATTGCCAGTTCGGTGGCGGTGGCATTGCCATCATGTGCTTGGCACCTTGCCTGCGCCCATCGCGGCATCGTCAAATCCATCCGGCGCGCGTCGAAGCGAACGCCGTCGTAAATGACGGGCGCATCCACCAACGGCGTGGGGCGTTCGTTGAGCAGATATTTCGCATTCAACAGATTGAAGCCCTGCGCAGCAGCCGACAGCGCGCCCGGTTCGGCAATCACGCCATCCAGCGTAACGCGGCCCCCAACTTCAGCCATCTGCCCCAACCTTACCGGATCGTATCCGTTGACGCTCTGCAAGCCGCGCGCAATCGAGATGTTTGGATAATCCAGCAAGTCTGCGTTCCGCGCGTAAGGCTTATCTGAACGGCTGACAATCCGGAATGCATTCAAATCCGATTCGCGCTCCTTGATGAACTTGACCGTTGGCGGGTCGGCCAGTTTGTCAGCCACGTTGAAATTGACCGTTCGCCATTCATAGAAGAAGCCAAACGACATCAAGTCCAGAAACAGGATTATCGCCAGCGCAGGGCCAATTGCAGCACCTGTTGCCGCATTCCCCCGCCGCGCAAAAACGACCGCCGCGCCCACGCTCAACGCGAAAAAGATCAGCGGGATGTACAGTTCAGGATTCGACCACGTTCCGGCCCGCGACTGTTGCGGCGGCGCATCCGTCATCAGCCATCGGCCCAGAAAGCAATACGCGGTCGCGCTCAGCCCGACAATCAAAGCCAGCAGTGACACAGCCTTGATCAAAGCCTGTTTGACCCTCATTCGATCCGCTTCCATCAGCGCCGTCGCGCCCAGCCCGGCCAGCACCGCAATGGCGAAATCAAACGTCACCAGATGGCGCGCGGACGCCCGAAAGAGGCTGTAAACAGGCACGTGATGCAGAATGCCATACAGACCGAATGGCAGATACGCCCCAAACGATAACAGCAGCGCAGCGCCCCCACAGCAGACCCAGAACCGTGTCAGCCACGCTGTATCAGTACGGCTCGGTGAGCGATAGCGACTGGGTAAATCCGCCGAGTCGCCTTCAGCAAAAAGCCGGTCGCTACCGCTCACCGAGCCGCACCAGTTGAAGACAGCAACCAGCGCCAATAGCCACGCCGCCATTCCCACATATCCGCAGGTCTCTGTCACGTTCCATTGGCCCCAGTACGGCACGTGGTATGGCGGCATCACAGCTCCGCCGAAAAAATAGGGAAAGAACAATCCCAGCGTCTGGCGCGGCGGCAGCGAATATTGCGAGAAGTATTCGTAATCCAGCCCTGCGCGGTCGCCCAACTGCAACAGTTCGCGCGCTGGCAATAGTTGAATCATCGAAAGCAGCGCACCGCAAACGGCCATTGCCGCCAGTGCCGCCGCAAACCGCACCCGGTTATCCGATTCGGCGCGAAACAGCAGCGTGAAGAGCGCGTACGCCCCCGCCGTCATCGCCGTGTACAGCGTCATCTGCGGTTCACCCGCGAAAAGCTGTAGCGCAATGAAGAACGCGCCCGATGCTACCCAACGCCAACGCGCCCGCTGATGAAGCCCTTCAATCGCCAGCAGAATCCACGGCAGCCACGCCGCCGCGTTGATACGATTGGTGTGCCCCAGATGCGCGATCATATAACCGCCGAACGTGAACGTGATCCCTGAGATGATTGCGCCGATTCGCGTGATGCCGATGCGCCGCGCATACAAATAGGCGCCGATCAGCGCCAGATGATAGGTCGTGATCACCAGCACGTTCATCGCCCATTGCGGCGGCAGCAGGGCAAACAACCACGTCGGCGGATACAGCGCACCCGGTTGAATCGCGGCCAGCAACGGCATTCCGGCAAAGATGTACGGATTCCACAACGGCCATTCGCCGCGCGCGATCATCTGCCCCGTCAAAATGCGGATGCCAAATATCTGCGTCCAGCCATCGCCCGGCGCCAGCGTCACTTTGCCCAGCACGGCGGGAAAGAAGTAGACAAGCGGTAACAGCACCAGCGCACCGGCAACCGCAATGCGCGCCAGATGATGATTCGACAGCGAATTGTCGGGTAAGTTGGAATCCACGAGCCTAAAAGCGGCGGCGATGAACGAAGATGCCGCCCATCAATAAAACCGCCACGCCAAACGCAAAGCCGATTACGCCCAGTCGGAAACTGCGCGGGCGATAGACAAATTCAACACGATGATTGCCCGCAGGAACGCTGACGCCGCGCAACGTGTAATCCGTTCGATAAATCTTCTCTAGCTGGCCGTCCACGCGGGCCTCCCAGCCGTCATAGTCAATTTCGCTCAACACTAAAATGCCGCCCAGAGGGCCCCGGGTTTCAATGTTTATCCGAGCGGGTTCATACCGTTGGATCGTGGCGCTCAGTTCTCTTTCCGATGGTGGCAAGGTATCTGCGGCAATGCCTGCTTTAACATCTTCTGGCGAGTAGAGCTCCTGCTTCATCGCGCCTCGCTCAATCAGAGTTACTTTGACCGGATCGTAAGTCTCGCCACTTGGCATCAACCCAGACCGAATCGTTTTCAGAATTTCGTCCTTAGATTGCCCTCGAATGCTTTTGGCAAACCAGGCGCGCGGCATTGCCCTTAGATTTTCGTAGACCTCCACCTGATCAAACTTGCCAAGCGAATGCCAGCGCTCCGGCGGCAGATAGAAATTAGCCAGCGGCGTGGACTGCTTGGTGGTTTCGTCAAACAGCGATGCGCGAATCATCAATAACGAAGCATCTTCACGCGCATACACCCATTCGATCTTTTCGATCTCGGTGCGGTCGAACTTCAGGCGGCCCAGATAGGCGTGCGATTTGAATTCGCCCGCATCGAAGTCTTCGGCCACGCGAGCGCGCTGGTGTTTGATGGCGGTCTTGACGTCAGCGCGGTCATACGCCCATTCGGACGCGTCGCGTCCGGCTTCAAGCTGGCGTTCAATGATGCGGCCATCGCGCGTATGAAGTTTCAGTTTCAGAATCGGCGCGCCATCCGACAGATGCGTGGAATTGGCGAGGCTGGAAACAATCGCAAT
Source organism: Blastocatellia bacterium (assembly GCA_039922135.1). Taxonomy (GTDB): domain Bacteria; phylum Acidobacteriota; class Blastocatellia; order RBC074; family RBC074; genus RBC074. The sequence continues at coordinate 534 of JBDSAM010000222.1, read as the reverse complement.
CTCGGTTGCTGGCGAACCATCGGCATTCGTTGTCAGTGTCACGCCGGGCTTAAACTCTGCGCCGAAGTTCGTCCGCGCGAAATAGACGCCGTCGTGTTCAAACCCCACCTTCCTTCCCGTCGCGCCGCCGTTGCCGACGATCAGGTATTTAACGTTGAGCAGATCAAATCCGCGGTCTTCCAAGCTGAACGATTTTGCGTCCTGCACGTACCCGTTCAGCACAGACCCGGCAGTGCCTGTCATCTCGCCCACGCGCGCCGGACGCAAGATGTCGTAGCCGCTGATGCTCTGCAATCCGCGCAGGATTGAAGTATTCGGCTGGTTGATCAGATCGAAGTTCGGGTCTTCAGGCCAGGCATAAGCGTAATCGTAAGCCTGCGCCGCATAGCTCATGACGCGGAACGAATTGAAATCCTTCTCGCGCGATTTGATCAGTTGAACGGCAGGCGGATCGGCCAATCGCGCTTCAACGTCGAACTTCGCAGTGCGCCAATGAAAAAAGTGGCCGTATGAGGCCAGGTCGAGCAGCAGCAC
>JBDSAM010000221.1:0-4413 GCA_039922135.1 Blastocatellia bacterium | reverse complement strand
AAGAAAGTCTTGTCCTTGATGATCGGCCCGCCGATCGTGCCGGAGACCTGGTTCAGCTTATCCGGAATGTCCACCGGGTTGATCGCGGCCAGCGTGGTGGGCTTGACGCAACTCGGCACCGACGGTGGGCAGAAATTCCTGGTCGAGAATTTCTCTGCCTGCCAGTCACCGGGACGGCCCAGGAACAGTGCTTCGCCGTGGAAGCCGTTCGTGCCGGACTTGGTGACGATGTTGAGCGCAGGGCCGGAGGTCCAGCCGAACTCGGAAGAAAACGCATTCGTCAGCACGTTGATTTCCTGAATGGCGCCCAGCGGCACGGTGGCAATCGCCGTCTGGCGGCCCCACCCCTCATCGTTGTTAGCCCCATCCAGTGTGAACGTGGTGGCGCGACGCGAACCCACGCCAGTGATGAAATACGTCGCATTGACGAACAAGTCTCCCGTGCCCTTCCCCTGTCGGAAGGCTGAGTTCAGCAGCGGCAGCGTCGTCGCCTTGCGGCCCAGGATTGGCGTCTCGTCAATTCGCTGACTGTCAAACCGGCGGCCAATTTGCGGATCCGCGCGCACGCCGTCGGTGGTGCCGAAGACGGTGACCTCCACCGTTTGGGAGCCGACCATGAGCTTTACCTTCAGGGTCGCCGTCTCACCCGAACGCAACGTGATGTCCTTGAGTTCCTGGTTGCTGAATCCCTGCTTGGACACGCCGACCGTGTAGCTTCCCGTAAGCGACAGCGCCGGAATGGTGGCGCTGCCGTCGCTTCCCGAAACGGCCTCGCGCACGGCGCTGGTCGCGGTGTTGATCACCGAAATATTGGCGTCCTTCACGACGGCGCCGGTTTGATCAGTCACGACGACGATCATCGTCGCTGTGTTGGGAGACTGCGCTGTGGTACCTGGCATCAACGATGAAACCACTAGCAACACGGCCAGCACAGTTATGAGATTTTGAATAGGACGTAAGGTAAGAAACGCTTTTGTCAGAGTAATCATTTAAAACTCTCTTTGGTGGCGATGATGAAAACGAGCGATTGCTAGTGAGTCAATCGGCCCAATGTCTAATCGAGATGAGGGGAGATGCTAGCGGGCGGCGAGATCTACTACCAGACCTCGTAGATGATTTAAGCTGGGGAAATTCAGGGATGGAGGGGAAAGGAAAGCTTCTCACCGCTGAGTAAAACAAACGAATGTAGGATGACAGGTTCGACTTCCAACGCCTGATCGCCGCTTCAGCGGTGAGGGTAGCCTCGACATGGTTTTCTTAGGAAGGCGCACACTGGCGAGCAGCCTAACGCCGCTTGCGATTCACTACCCGAACTCGTAGCAAAAATTATTGCAGCGTCGAAACGGCGATTTCGATCAGGTTATGAATCGCGGCGAGCAGGTGGGGATTGGTGGCGATGAGCAAGGCGGCGGTAACCAGCGCGCCGAACGAAAGCCAGAGCGACGCGGGAATGACTAGAGATGAAGTTTCTTCTGTCTGAGCAGTTGTTGCCAATCGCACCAGGCTTAGCACGCGCTCGGCAATGCCGCCTGCGTCTTCGCCGATGAGCAGGGCGCTGGTAGGCATCGCTGGACGCGCGCCTGCCGGAACCAGCCGCGCAATCTTGACCAGTGCCGCAGCCAGATCAAGCGCCGTTTCGCCCCCATTGCGCGCGGCGAATTCATCCGCCGCCGCTTCGGAAGCCGCAGCCCATTCGCGGTCGAGCAGGCGACCGCAGGGCACAATCGTCAGCGCATTGCGGCAGGCGCGCAGCAGTGCGCGTTTCAAATTGTCGCTCGATGCCAGATGCCCGCATTCGTGAGCGATGGCGGCGGTCAGTTCTTTAGGCTTTAACGAATCGAACAAGTGATCGGCGATAAACAAACGCGGGCGGAACGTGCCGACCACGGCAATGATAGGAAACGAATGGCGCAAGCGATAGGCAGGAATCGGAGATTGTTCCAGCGGCAGCGGCTCGGAGTTGCGCGTCCAGTTGGCAATCAGTTTCCGCGTCGCAAGCCAAGCGGCCAGTCCGCGCCACGCAGCCATCAGCAGACCGGCAGCGGAGATGGCGGCAATCACGCCCAGCTTCAAGCTAACGCCTTCAGCCTCCTGGCGCGGCTCGTGCGCGATGTAAGCCGGCAACAGTAAGGCCGCGACGCAAATGATCGCCGCAACACCGGGAAAGACGCGCAAGGCGAACAGCAGTTGCGCGCGCGCCGTTGCCGGCCAGCTTTGCGCGCGGGTCTGCAACAACCGCCACACCGCGCCGGTAAGTAGCGAAGCCAGAGCATTGAGCGTCAGCAGACAGGTCAGCGCCAGACATATTCCAAGCAGTTCATACATTGCGGTCAGTCCTTTCCATGCAGCGTGCGCCGTTTCTCTTCAATCAACCGATCCAGTTCATCCAGCAGCGCGCGGTCGTGCTCGCCCACCGCATCAACGATGCAGGCCAGCACAGGCTCGACGCCATCCGCGCCGCGCACCAAGAGGGTGTCAATCACATCGCGCGCGATGCTGCGCTCGAACTCCTGCGGCGACAAGCGCGGCGAATAAAGAAACGCGCGCCCGTCTTTGCGACGTTCGAGCAGGCCTTTTTTGTGCAAACGGTCGAGCGTCGTCATCAACGTCGTGTAAGCCAGCCGCTCGCCGAACGCCAGATGAACATCGCGGACGCTGGTTTCACTGCTGCTTTCATAGTTTCGCCAAACCAGATCCATCACCTCGCGTTCCAACGGCCCTAACTCCGGCGCGATCATCTCGCCAAGTTTTTTTGATCCTCGAAGGTTAAACAGGGTGAGCTTCATGGCGCGGGAGTATTCGCAAGATTGCCTATGCTGTCAATCGCGGGGGGATAGAAAAGGAATTTTCTCTACAGGCACGCTGACCTTCAAAAACGGAATGATGGAAAAAAAATACAGTGAGCCGTCTAAGCTGCGCATTGCAATTCATCCGTGCTCACTATTGATGGAACTTGGGGAAGCTTGTTGTGAGATTGCTGGTGGGCAGGGGATGATTTAGACGGCAACGAGGGCAGTACGTCGGCTGATTTTGCTGATCCAGAAAACTTGTGATAGTTTGCGGCTTACTTTCAAGAAATCATCTCAATCAAAAATCATTCGAAATAATACACTTCAAAAACGAGAAGGAACTTTGGGGAAGATCTATGCCTAAACTTTCAATCCGTGATCTTAACTTGGCAGGGAAGCAGGTTTTCATCCGCGTGGATTTCAACGTGCCACTTGAAGACGGCAAAGTCACCGACGATACACGCATCACGTCGGCCATCCCGACCATTCAATTCGCCGTGGACAAAGGCGCGCGCGTCATCTTGGCTTCGCATCTGGGCCGTCCAAAAGGACAGCGCAATCCGAAATATTCGCTGAAGCCCGTTGCTGATCATCTTGCCAAAGTTTTTGGCGCGCCGGTCGCCTTTGCCAATGATTGCATTGGCGAAGAAGCCGCAAAGGTCGTCAATAACTTGAAAGACGGCGAGATCGCGCTGCTGGAAAACCTGCGCTTTTATTCCGAAGAGGAAGCGAACGATCCGAAGTTTGCCGAACAACTGGCTTCGCTGTGTGATCTGTATGTCAACGATGCTTTTGGCACTGCACACCGTGCGCATGCTTCGACGGAAGGAATCACAAGATTTGTCAGTCAGGCGGCTGCCGGATTTCTGATGGAAAAAGAGCTTCGTTATTTGATCGAAGCATTAAAAAGCCCGCGTCGCCCGTTTGTCGTGATTCTGGGCGGGGCAAAGGTATCTGACAAAATTCAAGTAATCGAGAACCTGCTTAACTCTGCTGATGCCGTATTGATTGGCGGAGCGATGGCCTACACCTTTCTGAAGGCTCGCGGATTGGAAATCGGAAAATCTCTGGTCGAAGACGATAAGACGGAATTAGCCAACCAACTGGTAGTCAAAGCCAAAGAACGTGGCGTCAAGCTAGAACTGCCGACAGATCACGTTATTGCCAACAGCCCGAATGATGCCGCCAGCGCAAAGACCATCAGCGTGGACTCAACGCCCGCCGCAATGACGGGCTTGGATATTGGAGCGGCGACGCAGGCGACTTATGCCGAGATCATCGCTACGGCGCAGACTATTATCTGGAATGGGCCAATGGGGATGTTCGAGAAACCGCCCTTCGATCAAGGCACGCGCGCTGTGGCGCAAGCCGTGGCGGAAGCTTCGGAAAAGAACGATGCGACCTCGATTATTGGTGGTGGCGATAGTGTGGCGGCAATTCACGAATCAGGCTTGGCTGACAAGATTACACACATCTCCACGGGCGGCGGTGCAACGTTGGAGCTGCTGGCGGGTGATACATTGCCCGGCGTGGCTGCCTTGACAGAGAAATAGTTTATTCACGAAGCACACGAAGGCTAAAATAATCTTCGTCTCTCTTCGTGTTCTTGTATGTTCCCTCTGTT
>JBDSAM010000220.1:0-7492 GCA_039922135.1 Blastocatellia bacterium | reverse complement strand
CGGCACATCTGCGAAGCGAGCGGCGTTGGCGCGGTAGTGGAATTCGACGCCGTGCCTGTGGCTGCGGAAGTGAAACTGGTAACCACGAATTCGTATGATGCTTTTGAGCTTGCAGTGAGCGGCGGAGAAGACTTTGAATTATTGTTCACCGCGGATTGCAAAGATGAAGCAGCGCTGTTTGACTTGGCCGCAGGTTGCCAGTTGACGTTGACGCGAATCGGAGAAGTTATTCCTGCCGATCCTGCCACTAAGATTTGGTTGCGCCGCAATAGCGAAGTCAAGCCTTTGTCAATTCGCGGTTACGATCATTTCGCCGCCGGTTCTTAGTTTGACGTTATCGCGCGCCGTGGCCTACCCTTGCGCTTCATCAAACATCCGGCTCCCTGGCACAAAGTAAAAAGGCGCGGTTCTGGTACGCAACCAAACAAATGCAACAAGGCGAACACCTGCAAAAAAATCTGCTGCGCCGCATGGGCGAAGCGATTGGAGATTTTGGCATGATTGCCGAAGGCGACAGGATCATGGTCTGCCTGAGCGGCGGCAAGGACAGCTATTCGCTGCTTTATCTGCTGATGGATTTGCAGCGCCGAGCGCCGGTCAACTTTGAATTGCTGGCCGTCAACCTGGATCAGAAGCAGCCAAACTTTCCCGCACACGTCTTGCCGGAATATTTATCGGGGCTGGGCGTGCCGTTTCGCATCGTCACGCGCGATACTTATTCGGTAGTCAAACGATTGGTTCCCGAAGGCAAGACTTACTGTTCGGTCTGTTCGCGCTTGCGACGTGGCATTCTTTACGATATTGCAGTTGAAGAAGGCTGCACCAAGATCGCGCTCGGTCATCATGCAGACGACATCCTGCAAACCTTTTTGCTCAATTTTTTCTACGTCGGTTCGATGAAAGCGATGCCGCCGGTATTGCGGTCCGACGACGGGCGCAACACGGTCATCCGCCCGATGGCTTACGTCTGGGAAAAGGATTTGGCCGAGTTCGCAGCGACACAAAACTTTCCGATCATTCCGTGCGACCTGTGCGGTTCGCAGCAGAACCTGAAGCGCAAGCGGATGAAACGCCTGATGGACGAATTGCAGCAGGAGATTCCCGCAGTGCGCCAATCCATGTTGACTGCGCTGGGTAATGTGGTGAACACGCACTTGATGGATTCGAGCCTGTTCGACTTCAAATCTATTAGCGCAGGCGCGGGCGATGTGGCTGCTGAACTGGATGCCGCTGTTGGCGCACACGATGACAAAGGCGAACAGATCGCCATGCCTGCGCTGGTTTCGCTGGGCCGCTAGATCGGGGCGATAGATTTAGTCTGTCGTCCAAGCCGGGAACGGACTAAAGTCCATTCCACTTCAGGCGCTACTCGCATTTTCAAAACAACCCGCTGTGCTTCCATAGGAGGAGTTATGCCCGCACGTCTATCAACGTCCATTTCCTGTTTACTCTCTGTGTTACTGCTGTTTCCCAACTTCGCATTTGGCCAGGCCGCCAAGCCCGCGCCCCAACGTCAACTGCCCGGCAAAACTCCTGCTGGAATGTTGTTGCCCAACGGCTGGACGTTGACGCCGGAAGGGCAACAGATTCCCGTCAGCGATCTGCCGCTGAATATGGAGTTGAGCAAAAATGGGCGATACCTGCTGGTCACCACTAACGGTAATGGCGATCAAACGATCAATGTGATTGATCTGCAAACCAACGCCAGCGTGCAAAACATCAAGGTCAAAAAGTCATGGCTGGGATTGAATTTCGCACCGGACGGCAACCGGTTTTATGTTTCGGGTGGCGATGATAACGAAGTGATGATCTACAACTTCGCGGGCGGCAAAGCGACCGAAGCCGGCAAGATCAATCTGGGCAGCGCCGGCTATCACAAGCTGGACGACAAAGGCCGAGCCGAAGCGCGCAGGAACAACAAAGGCGAATTCGCCTTTCCCTCCGGCATCGCCGCCACGCCCGACGGCAAGCGCCTGTACGTTGCCGAAAACCTGTCCAACAAAGTGACGGTAGTTGATTTATCAAACAATCAAGTCATAACCAAGATCGAAGTCGGCGAATACCCGTATGACTGCCTGGCTTCAAACGATGGCAAGCGCGTTTACGTCAGTAATTGGGGATCGCGCTCCATCGCAGTGATTGATCCGGCCAACAATTCCATCATCGGTAACATTCAAGTCGGCGACCATCCCAATGACATTGAACTGACGCGCGATGGCAAGACGCTTTATGTGGCCAATGCCAACAGCAACACGGTCTCGGTTGTTGACACCGCGCAAATGAAAGAGATCGAAGCCATCTCGACCGCCCTGCATCCGAAATCACCCGCCGGAAGCACGCCGAACGCCGTCGCGCTTTCGCCCGATGAAAAGACGCTCTACATTGCCAACGCCGATAACAATGACATCGCCGTCGTTGACATAGCCAAACGCGGCAAGAGCGAAGTCGAGGGGTTCATTCCCACCGGCTGGTACCCAACTTCGGTGCGAACGAGTAAAGACGGCAACCGCATCTTCGTCGCCAACGGCAAAGGTGTGGCTTCAGCGGCCAATGCGAACGGACCGAATCCGTATAAAGTTCGTGGCGCCGACACCCAATACATCGGCAGCATTCTAAAAGGCACGGTTTCGATCATCAGCAAGCCTGCGAAAGCCAAGCTGGCGTTGCTTACTCGCCAAACCTACAAAAACTCGCCTTACACAGATGAACTCTTGAAAGCCGCCAAAGCTCCGCGCGAAAAGACCGCCGTGCCATTCCGCATTGGCGACGCGTCGCCGATCAAACATGTCATCTACCTTATCAAAGAGAACCGGACTTACGATCAAATCCTTGGCGATATGAAAGAAGGCAACGGTGATGCGAGCATCTGCCTGTTTGGCGAAGATGTGACGCCAAATCAACACGCCATCGCGCGCGAGTTCGTCCTGCTCGACAACTTTTACGTTGATGCTGAAGTCAGCGCCGACGGCCATAACTGGTCAACAGCGGCCTACGCCACCGACTACACAGAGAAGACCTGGCCGACCAACTATTCGGGACGCGGGCGAACTTACGATTACGAAGGTAGCAAGCGGATCGCGCGCCCGACCGAGGGCTACATCTGGGATCATTGCAAACGCGCCGGCGTCAGCTATCGCAGCTACGGCGAATTCGTCAACACGCGCGAAGGCAAAGCGGGCGGCGGCGGCGAGCTTGGCGGCGATCCCGGCAAATCGGCAAAGGTAAACTATACGCTTGAAGCCGCGCTTGAAGGCCACTTCAGCCCGACCTTCCCATCGTGGGATTTGACCATCCCGGATAATGTGCGTGTTGATGCCTGGCTGAAAGAGTTCCGCGATTACGAACGCAACGGCCAATTGCCGCAATTCCAAGTCATACGCATCGGCGGCGACCACACTCAGGGCACGCGCGCCGGTCAGCCTACGCCGCGCGCTCACGTTGCCGAAAACGATCTGGCCGTCGGCAAGCTGGTCGAAGCCGTATCGGCTAGCGAACGGTACTGGAAAGACACTGCCGTCTTCATCATCGAAGACGACGCGCAGAACGGTCCTGACCACGTGGACGCGCACCGTTCGATTGCGTTCGTCGCCAGCGCCTATACCAAACGAAAATACGTTGATTCGACGATGTACACGACCTCAGGAATGTTGCGGACGATGGAACTGATCTTAGGCATTCCGCCAATGAGCCAGTACGACGCCGCCGCGACGCCGATGTTCAATTCGTTCACGGACAAGGCCAACTTGACACCGTTCAAACACCGCCCGGCACGCATTGATCTGGCCGAGAAGAACACTGCGCGCTCGCCCAATGCCGGACGATCAGCGCAAATGGACTTCAGCAAAGAAGACGCCGCGCCCGACATCGAATTCAACGAGATCATCTGGAAGGCTGTGAGAGGAGCGAATTCGCAAATGCCCGCGCCAGTGCGCAGCGCGTTCGTGCGGGCGGTCGAAGATGATGACGATGATGAAAAAGAAGAACGCCGTGTAGCGAAGCGTAAACCGGGCAGGAGGAAATAACTTTATGAAAGAGATCAATATTGGCGCAACGGTTTTAAACGGCAGCCTGGAAGTTGGCTGGGTCGAACAGGTAGTACTGGATTGTGAAACCTACGAAGCCTCGCATCTGGTGGTCAAGCACGGCGGTGCCCTGCAACCGCATCACCGGCTGATGCCGATTGGCTGGATAGTCAACGCGGAACACGATCGCGTTCACATCAATCATTCGGAAGAAGATTTGGCGGAGTTGCCGAACTTCGAGATGCAGCATTACTCGCGGCTGGATCGCTTGGACGAAGAACATCTAGAGCATCCGCGCTCGAAGATCAAACCTTCGGACTGGATCAACTACTTTGTGCCGCTGGTCACGCGGGCGCTGGGAGGCCCCTATAACCCGCCAGGCGTAGTTGTCACAGACTCGTTGCTTTCACCATCTGAAAGCGCGATCCGCCGTGGGCTTTCCGTTGAATCCAGCGACGGCCACAAAGTCGGCGAGGTTCATGAAGCCCTGTTCAGCGAACCCGATTGGCGTTTGAGCGGCGTGATTATCGGGCGCGGCTTCATTCGCACTCATCCGATGAAGGTGGCTGCCGATTGGATTAAGCAGATTACCGCCGATAAGATCGTGCTCAACCGTTCAAAGGCGCAGGTGGAGGAATGGGAAAGGGAAGTGAAGTGAGATGAACCGACGCCGTTTCTTGTCACACGTCGCCGCCGGAAGCGGCTTCCTGCTTTTGCCGCGAGTTTTCGCTTCGCCCGCGCCGGTTGAGTCTCCGGCGATCATCACCTCAGACAGCTTGCGTCCACAGATTCCGTTTGGCGTGCAGTGTGGCGACGTGACAGCGAATCGCGCCGTCATCTGGAGCCGCAGCGACCGTCCGGCGCGGATGATCGTTGAGTATGCGACGACGGAGTCTTTTCAAAATTCGCGACGCGTGATTGGGCCGGCGGCGATTGAATCCAGCGACTTCACCGCGCGCGTTGATCTGGCTGATCTGACAGCAGGCCAGAAAGTTTTCTACCGCGTCAGCTTTCAAGACCTCGAAAATTCCAAAGTCACGAGCGAACCGGCGACGGGCAATTTCCAGACGCCGCCGAATACGAAACGCGATGTATCGTTTGTTTGGGGCGGCGATGTCGTCGGGCAGGGTTGGGGAATCAATCCCGAATTCGGCGGGATGAAAATCTATGAGGCGATGCGACAAGCGCAGCCGGACTTCTTCATTCACTCCGGCGACACGATCTATGCCGATGGCGTGATTCAGGCCGAAGTCAAACTTGATGATGGCTCGATCTGGAAGAATCTGACGGTGCCCGAAAAGTCAAAAGTCGCCGAAACTCTGGACGAATTTCGCGGCAATCATCGTTACAACCTGCTGGACGAAAATCTAAGGCGATTCAACTCAGAAGTCCCCGTGCTGGCGCAATGGGATGATCACGAAGTCCGCAACAATTGGTATCCGGGACAAATCCTTGACGACCCAAAATACAAGGTCAAAAGCATTGACCTGCTGGCCGCACGTGCCAAACGCGCTTTTCTGGATTACCTGCCGCTACGTTTCAACTCAGACGATCCTGAACGGGTTTACCGAGCCTTCCATTATGGCCCGCTGCTTGATGTGCTGATGTTGGATGAACGCAGCTATCGCGGGCCAAACACCGCGAATCAACAAACGGCGGTCAACGACGAATCGGTTTTTCTGGGCAGTGTGCAGATCAATTGGATCAAACAACGGCTGCTGGCCTCGAAAGCCCGGTGGAAAGTAATTGCCAGTGATATGCCCATCGGCATCGTCGTCAAAGATGGCCAGAACTTTGAAGCCTTCGCCAACGGCAGCGGTCCGGCTCTTGGGCGCGAACTTGAATTAGCCGAATTGCTTCGTTTCATCAAACGCAACCGAATCAGGAACGTCATCTGGGTGACGGCTGATGTTCATTACTGCGCAGCGCATTACTACGACCCGGCCAAAGCGCAATTCACTGACTTCACGCCGTTTTGGGAATTCGTCGCCGGGCCGTTGAATGCAGGCACGTTCGGGCCGGGGCAGATGGACGACACCTTTGGCCCGCAAGTAAAATTCACCGGCATTCCGCCGGGGATGAAGCCGAACCGTTCGCCGAAAGACGGCTTTCAGTTTTTCGGCGCGGTCAAAATTGATGGCAAGACCGAAGTAATGACCGTCGGCCTGCACGATCTGGCGGGCAAGAAGCTGTTCAGCGCTGATCTGCCACCACAAAAATAAACTTTATGCTCAAATCAAAACTCACTCGCGCACTGTTGTTCCTCTCGCTGTTCGTGATTGCCGCGTTGATGCTTAATCCATTGTCGGTGCGCGGCTGGGGGCAGAAAGGCCACGAAATCTCCGGCCTGGTCGCGGCGAAAAAGCTGCCGGAAGAAATGCCTAAGTTCTTCCGCAAAGCGGCGGATCAACTCAGCTATTTGAACCCCGAACCCGACCGCTGGCGCAGCCGCGACGAATCAACCCTGGATCGCGCGATGGATTCTGCCTACGCACCGGATCACTTCCTGGATATGGAACTGGTGCCCGAAGCCGCGATGAAGGCCGGCAACCGCTACGATTTCACTGCCGAGATGATCAAAGCCGGGCAAAAGCCGACGACCGCCGGCTTCGTGCCTTATCGCATGCTTGAACTCTTCCAAACCTTGCGCATCGAATTCCGCCTGTGGCGCGCCGAGAAGGATTCCAACAAGCGCAAATGGATCGAACAGCGAATCATCAATGACGCGGGTATTCTGGGCCATTACGTCAGCGATTCAGCCAATCCGCATCACACCACGATCCATTTCAACGGCTGGTCGGGCGAAAATCCAAAAGGCTACACAGTCTTCACGCGCGAGCCGAACCAGGGGATTCATCAGCGGTTTGAAGAAATCTTCGTCGGCGCAAAGATCAACACCAACGACATTCTGCCGCTGGTCGCCGCCGCACCTCGCGTCATCGAACGCCCGCGCGAAGAGTTGTGGGATTACCTGAAGGCATCAAACAAACTGGTCGAACCGCTCTACATTCTGGACAAGAAGGAGCCGTTCAGCGCGACGAACAATTCGCTCGAACACAAAAAGTTTGTCAGCGAACGGTTGGCGGCAGGCGCGCAAATGCTGCGCGATTTGTGGTGGACGGCTTGGATGACCAGCGCGCCAACGGCGGCACCGACGCCAACGAACTGATCTAGCAATCGGCACTGGCTGAAAGGCTGGGTTGCCATTCGGCTACCATCAGTGTTGTTCAGCCCGGTGGTAAGGAGCGGTAAGGTGTATACCTGAACACTTTGGCGTGGAAGGGATAAGCTACGCCGGGTACGCCACGAACCTGCAACATTGGTTGCCGCGAGACGTTGCTGCGAATTATCTGAAGAACTACACTGCCTTTATGCAAGCAATCGAATTCATCGCTGACCTGACATCTGAACCTGTGCTGGCAATTCCCGAAGAAGTAGTCGCACAGCTTCCCAAAGCAGGGCGGGTTGGT
>JBDSAM010000219.1:0-3472 GCA_039922135.1 Blastocatellia bacterium | reverse complement strand
CGGGTCGGCGATGTGGCTGCCGCCCATATAAATTTGGCCCGCGACAAATCGGGCCTCTTTGGCTTCGCGGAATGTGCCGCACCAATCCACCGCGTTGACGTAAAGCATGTTGGTGAGCGGATTGAAGGCCGGGCCGTTCCATTGAACGCCGCCCAGCACTCCCGGACAAACGCGAATGGCTTCGGTGGATGACAAGGGCACTTCAACGTTCAGCCGAGTGGTGACAGGGACTTCGTACAGATGCTCTTTGGTTTCGCGGTCAAGTACGTGCATCAAGCCATCTTTGCCGCTGACGGCGACCAGTTTGCGCCGCTTGCCGCCGACGGTTGAGGTGAACAGCGGACTGACCTGCGTCGTGTCGTAATCGTGCGTGTCGTGCGGCATTGATTGGTAGTACCACTTCATTTTTCCAGTTCGCGCGTCCAACACCATCATTGTGTTGGTGTACAGATTTGTGCCAGGACGGTTGTCATCGTGAAAATCGGGCGCAGGGTTGGCGATGGGGACGTAAACCAGCCCAGCTTCAGCGTCGAGTGACATCGGTGCCCAGACCGCGCCGCCGCCATGTAACATGCCTTCGGCGCTGCCCCAGGTTTCTGAACCCGGCTCGCCCGCGTTCGGGATTGAGTTGAATCGCCAGACCTGTTCGCCGTCTTCCAGCTTGAATGCACCCACCCACCCGCGCACGCCCTGTTCGCTGACGCCCAAGCCGAGGATGATCAAATCTTCGAAGATTACCGGCGCGCCGTTGAACGAACCTTCATTCTTGGCTGAATCCACGACTTTCTTTTCCCACAGAACCTGGCCCGTTTCCATATCCAAAGCAAGCATATAACCGTCGGTCGTTGCGCGAACCACGCGCCCGTCTTTGATAGCGACGCCGCGATTCGGTGGCCAGACTTCGATGGATTTTGGCCGCCAGTTGTGCCGCCATTTTTGTTTGCAGTTGGTTGCATCAATCGCGATGGTCGAAGTCGAGGTCGTGAAGTACATCACGCCGCGATAGACAACGGGGTTGGTGTGAAACGCCTTTGTGTCGCTTGCTTGAAACAAACAGGCTGGACGAAGGCTGGCGACGTTTCGCTGGTTGATCTGCTTCAGGTCAACATACCGCTGCCCGGAGTAGTCGTGATTTGATGCCAGCCAGTCAGTGGTGTTGGCTTCAGCCGCGTTCAGTTCCGCTTGCGATGGCAATTTGGTCGCGGGGCCTGCGGCTGCGACAGTTGGCTTCGCCTCGCTCGGCTGAACAGCGACGGCGCTATCTTTCGAAGTCCGCTGCGGTTCGATCTTGATTTGTTTCAGAACCGCTGGGTCAGCTTTCAACTCTTGCGCGCCCGCTGCGTAGCCGTTGGCTTTGAGCACGAATGCAACGGCATCAATATATTCCTTGTCGGTCAGCGTGCCGCCTGCGCCATATGGCATCTGTGTTTTCGTAATGTAATAAAGATCATCCACCGGCTTGCCCGCCCACTTGGCCATAAACTTACCGCCAATAAGCGCCGCCGCCGTGCCGTTGTCCAGTTGCAGTCCGTGGCAGGAAGCGCAGCGTTTTTCATAGGCCACCTGCCCTCTGGCTACTTGAGCGTTAGTGAAGACCCCACCCTGCAGCGGGGAAGAGAGCGTTGGCTTCGGCACGAACAACAAACTGAGAATAATTAGGCCCAGAGCCAAACTGAGAATTGTTTTGTAGCGCGTTTTTAAGTGAAAGCGAAAATGGTGCATCTGTTTTCCGGCCTCCGTGTTTCAGAAACTCTTTTTTTTGTGTGAATGCGTAAGACTACAGGATGGCAAGCCTGCGGCTCAGCGTTTTGGCTGTCAAGATTCGGGAGAAAAAAACTTCGCCGCCTAATTTTCGCTCTTTGCCCTTTGCGCTCCTGGCGGCTTTGCGTTTCAATCTGCGCGTATTCAGCAAAACATTCTCGCGGAGCAATCCGTTAAAACTCACTTTCAAAAAACAAACCCAAAAAAGAATATGAAACTGCACGACAACACCAACAAAACCGTTTTTGATTTATTCAACTTGACCGGCCGCCGCGCTCTGATCACAGGCGGCAACAAAGGCCTAGGCCGCGTAATGTCAGAAGCGCTGGCCGAAGCCGGAGCCGATGTCGCCATCGCCAGCCGCACGCTCAGCGATTGCCAACAGGCTGCCGCAGAAATTGCCGCCGCCACCGGACGCACGGCCATGGGCTTTCAAGCCGATGTCACCAGCGCCGCCGACATCGAACGCCTGAAGACAGAGATTGAAACAGCCTTCGGTCCGATAGACATTTTGATCAACAACGCCGGCATCAACATTCGCGGTGCGATTCAGGATTTAAACGAAAGCGACTGGGATGCCGTCATGGCCGCCAACGTCAAAGGGCCTTTTCTGTGTTCAAAGGCCTTTGGCGTCGGGATGGCCAAACGCGGCTGGGGGCGTGTCATCAATCTGGGTTCGATTATGTCCGTCATCTCCCTGGCTGGCCGTGCGCCTTACGCATCATCAAAAGCCGCGATCATCGGGCTGACCAAAACGCTGGCGCTGGAATGGGCGGCGCAGGGCGTCACCGTCAACGCCATTTGCCCGGGGCCATTCGCAACGGAGATGAACCGACAACTGTTGAATGATCCCGCCAAATATAAAGACTTCGTTTCGCGCATCCCGATGGGCCGCTGGGGAGATTTGCACGAGATCGCAGGCGCGGCAGTTTTTCTGGCTTCGGATGCAGCGGCCTTTGTGACGGGCAGTTCGCTGTTTGTGGATGGCGGTTGGACAGCGCAGTAAGCTTGCGCCTCTGAATTTAGATCAATTCAGATTTCAATACTGGCATTGCGGACAATAATGCGTATTCCGTCCGCCGATTCTTAATTGCGCGATAGGCGCGCCGCAGCGCTGGCAGGGGCGTCCGGTTTTTTCGAAGACGAATCGTCCGTGTTGTGCATGCCCTTTGCGGCCAAACAAATCGCGTTGGGTTCCGCGCAACGCCAATCCTTCGGTCAGTACTTTAACGATTGCGGCGTGCAGGCGAATCAATTCTTCTTCTGTTAAAGAAGCCGCTGAACGGCGCGGATCAATGCCTGCCAGCCACAGGCTTTCGTCAGCGTCGCGATTGCCCAATCCGGCCAGCACACGCTGATTCAATAACACCGTCTTTAACACGCCACGCCGCCGCGCAAGCTGTTGTGCCAGCACGCTGGCATCGAACGATGCATCCAACGCTTCCGGCCCCAGCGAGTCCAGATCAAGCAATTCGGCAAGAGCTTCGGTTTGAGCGACTGCGGCGCGGGCATAGCCGAGCGTATCCAGCAATCGTAAATCTTCATCACGATCAAGCTGCCAGATGATCAATGTTTCTGGCGTAGGTGGCGACGCAGATGGCAGAAGTTTCAGCGTGCTCCACAACATCAGATGTACTGATAGCGTCAGATCATCGGACAGCGGCATCAACATATACTAGGCGCGTCGAGTCGCGCCCAGCACGGTGCGGCC
>JBDSAM010000218.1:0-8409 GCA_039922135.1 Blastocatellia bacterium | reverse complement strand
TATTGCGCGAAGCGGTTGAAGGCCAGCAGGTGCCATGGTTCAAACTTGGTGATCAATCGCGGTTTGACCTGCGGATTCTTTTCCAAAAAGTAGTTCAACCCGTCCGCCGTCGCATCGCATATTTCCTTGGTTTGCTTGCTCGCCTTGGCGTAATCCTGTTGCGCCAGCCGGTTGATCTCAAGCTGGCGATTGATGATGTCCGATTCCAGCGCGCGTACTGCGCCGCCCTCGCCGTACACTTCAGCGGCGCGGCCAATGGATTGAATATAGCTGTCTTCAACCTGCCAGAAGTTGTCTTCGGCCTGAGCATACATAAAGCCGAACATGACGCTGTAATCGGTCGGGCCGTAAATATGTGGCACGCCCCATTTGTCACGGTAGATCGTTACCGAATTCGCGATCTTTTCCGTCGCGCTAGGTTTGGCGCTCGGCTTTGAATTATCAGCTTGAGTAAGAGAAACGAACTGCCCTTGCAGAAGGAACGCAAAGACGAGAAAGGTGAATAGCAAGGCACGGATCGAGCGGGCTTGTTTCATGGATTCTCCTGTTTTTTTGGTCGAAGTGGGTTGGAAATTTCCGGTTGAAAATCGAAAGCGGAGTTTAGCATAAGCGGTCTTGCATCAACCATTCTCCGGTCTTCTTAACTGGCCGCTCGCTACTGCTTGCGGTTCTGATTCGGAAGCTTTTCGGAGACCAGATCGGCCAGGGTGCTGATGAAACGCGGATCTGTGTTGAAGGCAGGAACACGGCGGTAGGCCTTGAAGCCGAGTTCTTCGGCCAAGTCTTTATAGAGCAGATCAAGTTCGTAGAGGGTTTCGATGTGTTCCGAAACGAAGCTGATGGGGATGGCCAGAACCTGTTCGACACCAGCGGCTTTCAGCTCGCGCAGCTTTGTATCCGTGGACGGTTCCAGCCATTTGACCGGGCCAACCTTGCTTTGAAAACTGAGATGCGTTGGGAATTGATTGCCGAGTTTCTCAGAAACCAGTTTGATTGTTTCTTCAATGTGTCGCAGATACGGGTCGCCATTGGCGATATAACTTTGCGGAACACTGTGCGCGCTGAATAGCAGGTGAATGCGGCGTGGATCGGAATCAGAGAAGTTTTTGATTTCTTCAGTAATCTGTGCGGCCAGCGTGGCAATGTATGCCTCGTGCGTGTGCCAGCGCGTAATGTAGCGGCGGCGAATATGGCGCAGGCCTCCGCGTTCATCGAGCAACGCGACGAAATCTTTTGTGCTGGAACCTGTGGTCGAAACAGAAAACTGCGGATAGAGCGGAAGCACAATTAAATCGGTAATGCCGTCGCGGTCGATCTGATCGAGCGCCGCTGCCGTAAAGGGATGCCAGTAACGCATCCCAACATAAACCTTTGCTTCAACGCCGCGCCGCGCAAGCTCTTCGCGCAATGCCGCCGCCTGTTCATCAGTGATCCGCCGCAACGGCGACCCGCCGCCGATCTTCGCGTAATAACCGGAGGATTTTTTATGCCGACTGGTCGAAATAATCCATGCCAGCGGCTTCTGAAACGCGCGAATTGGGATGCGTACGATTTCAGGATCAGAAAACAGATTGAACAGAAACGGGCGCACATCGGCCTGCGTTTCTGGCCCGCCCAGGTTGAAGAGGAGAATGCCAAGGCGGTGGTTGGTGGTTGGTGGTTGGTGGTTAGTTGGTAGCACGAGGTTATGATTATGAAGTCTCGAATCGAAGCTGTATGAAGTAAAAATGTTTTACCGACCACCGACCACCGGCCACCAACCACCATTACACTGTGCCTGCAATCACAGTTGTCGCCACTTCAGGATGGAAATATTTGCTGATTGCTTCGTTAATCTGCGCTTTGGTTAGTGCAGCGATGTGCGAGGGGAATTCGTCCAGATAGTTGATCCCCAGGCCGAACAACTGCGAATTGACGATTTGCCCGGCCATCCCTGCATTAGTCGCTAAACCAATTTTGTACGAACCAGTAACCGCAGACTGTTCGCATTCCAACTCTGCTTCGCTGATGCCGGTGGAGATGTAATCGTTGACGATGTCCAGTGTGGTATCTATTGCCAGATCAATGTTCTGCGACGCGACGGTGACGCCGATGCTGAACGGGCCGTCGCCGATACCGGAGCGGAAACCGGAGCTAATGCCGTAGGTCAATCCCATTTCGTCGCGCACCTTCAAACCCAGCCGCGACGATAGCGTGGATTGCCCCAACGCGTTGTTGGCGATGACCGCCGCCAGATAATCGGGATTTGACCGGCGCAACCGCGAAGCGTGGCCGATCACGACATCGCAATTAGCCTTGTCTTTCATCTGCACGATCTCGCGTTTGGCTTCGGTCTGTAGTGGCGTTTCGGCAAAGTTGATCTCGGCAGCGGGCGCCCCTCGCCAGTTGCCCAGATGCGTTTCAATCAAATCACGCACGGCAGTTGGGTCTATATCGCCAACCACGACCAGCACCATTGACTCCGCCCCATAGTATTTGCTGTAAAACGCGCGGGCATCATCAGCGGTGATTGTTTCGATATGGGCGATCGTCGTTTCTGGCGAAAGGCGATGGAACGGATTGCCCGGCGCGAAAACCAACTGCGTCATTCGTTCGTAAGCCCGCGACCGCGTGTCGTCCAAGTCTTCCTTGATGCTTGCGATAAATCGCTGCTTCAGTTTCTCCAACTCGTCAGTGGGAAACGTTGGTTCGCCCAACTCTTCGGCCAGCGTTGAAATAACCAACGGCAGATCGCGGCTCAGGCTTTTCCCGCTGATCGAAACCGAAAAGTTATTCGGTGAAAAGCTGATGCCGGCGCCAGCGGATTCCAAGCCTTCGGCGATCTCCAGCTTGCTGCGGCGCGTACTGCCTTTGTTAAGCATGCTCGCCGTGACGGTGGCCAAACTGTCCTTGTCAGGTGGGTTGAAGTATTCGCCAGCGCGGAAATAACCCGACAGCGAAACGGTCGAGTTTGCGTGATTTTCCAGCACCAGCAGTGTGATGCCGTTGGCCAGATCGAAACGGTTGATTCGCGATGCAAATGAACTGCTATTCATTAAGTTCCCTTGTCGGTGGAAGCTCAGAAGGAAGAGAAATGGAACCACTGATGAACACGGATCAACACAGATGGTGTTCTCCCGAAAGCGATCTGTGTCCATCTGTGTTGATCTGTAGTTGATTTTCCCTCTCTTCGTTGAGCCACTATCCTCTTGTTCAGTTCTTCTTTTTAACTTCCGGCTTTTTGGTTTCAGGCAGTCGGCGCGGTGGGTAATAAGGTTTGCCGTTCAGTTTTTGAACTTCCTTCAGGAAGGTGGTTCCGTAATCTTGCTCGGCGTCCGAAAGCGCCCACGCCTGTCGTTTGTAATTCCAGTTGTCAGGGTTCAGTCGTTGCGCTTCTTTATAATGCTGGATTGAAGCCAGCTTCTGCCCTTGATGATAAAGGTATTCGGCCAAGCCGAATTCGGCTGCCGCCTGCGCCCAGTTGGGATTTTGCGGCGTCAGACGTTCTTTCAATTCCTTTTCGCTCAGGGCAAAGACGCTGCGTTCGCCGTTCGCCGCCCAATCGCGTATCGCGTTCAGGTATTCCGCCGCTTCCAGCTTGTGCATTCCTTTGTAGCGATCATCCACGTATGCGACTTCGTTCGGACGGACGATGCGCCCCTTTTCATTGATCCAGACGGCGGTTGGCACGTTGACCATGTCATACAGGCGCGTGACCAGATGTTTTTCGTCAATCAGCACGGTGTATTCCGGCTTGGCGGCTTCAATCCATTTGCCAGCGTCTTTGATGCCGCCGGTGTCTTCGGCGACTGAGACGATCTCGAAATTTTTATCCTTCAACTCGGCGTACAGCTTCTGCCACCCGGGCAGATCGAATCGGCAGCCTCACCACGAAGCCCAAGTCAACAGGAGCACTTTCTTGCCGCGAAATTCCGACAGCGAATGCTGCTTGCCATTTGCATCAGGCAGCTTGAAATTCGGCGCCATCAGCGAAGAGACGAAGCTGTTCTGCTCTTCAGATCGTGGCCCAAAAAACCAGACGGCATCTTTCGCTTCGCCAAGGCTGGCGTCGTGGGCTGCGGGTTGGCGCAGCAGCCGCGCGAATTCGCTCAGGTTGAACCACGTAATTTTGCCTTGAGCGGACAGGAACGCGGACTTGCGCGCCTTCGGAATCGGGAAGCAGAGTTCGTCGCGGCAAACGCCCTGCGGTTTCAGCGCAAATTTGGTCGCGCGTGTCAGATCGCCGAGCGTTACCCATAAATCGTCGTTGGTTGCTGCGAATGTCGTGGGCGGCGCTGCGACTTCAGTCGCGATGTTGTCGTAAACCACCACGCGGCGGCTAGCCATCGCTGGCGCTGATTGCGCGATGACGACCGCCACCAGACACAGCAGCATTGAGCTAATAAGAAACAACATTTTCTTCATTCTTCCTCCTTGTCGGTCTCAGTGTCAGAAAGCTCTTCTTTCGGGATGAACCAGCCGACGGTGCGATTGTCTTCGGTAAAGTAGGTGTTGGCCACGCGCCGTATGTCCGCGGGCACAACTGCGTTGACCAGCTTCGGCAGATCAACATATAGCCGCCAATCGGCGACGCCTTCTGATTCGCCCAGCGCGCTGACCACGCCGAACGGACTGTCGCGCAGGTAGATCAGCTGCGTCAGGATAATGTTTTTCGACTTCTGCAACTCTTTGTCCGTCACGTCTTCGGTCTTCAACTTTTCCAGAACTTCATAAACGACGCGCTCGGCCTCAGCGTGTTCAACGCCGGGGCGCAAGGTCACGTCAATCATGAACAGGCCGGGATCAATAAACTGGTGCGCTTGCGCGCCTTCTTCAACAGCGATCTGCGTTTCGACCAACGCCTGATACAAACGCGACGTGATGCCAGCCGTCAGAATATTATCCAGCAGCGTCAGCGCGCCCGTATCCGCATGCGTGGCTTCGGGAATGTGCCAGGCCATTTCGATCAAGCCCAATTGGCCCGCGCGGCGCAGCTTAAAGCGAATCTCGCCTTCCTGCGCGGGTTCCGTGGTGTACATCGGAGGAATGGCTTTTGGTGAGCGGGGAATCGAACCGAAGTGTTTGGCGATCAGATCAAGCGCGGCCTGTTCGTCAAAATCGCCAACCACAATCGCCGTCGCGTTGTTTGGCTGGTAGTAGGTGTCGTAAAACTCTTTCAACTGCGTGGTCGGCACGCCTTCCACATCCGAACGCCAGCCGATGGTCGGGTGATGATACGGATGTTCGCGAAAGGCCATCGCCCAAACGCGTTCGTCCAGAATGCGCGACGGTTCGTTCTCTCCACGCTCCATTTCGTTGCGGACGACGGTCATTTCAGACTGCCGATCTTCGTCGGCGATGAACGAATTGCGCATGCGGTCGGCTTCCAGATGCACGGCCAGTTCCAGTTGATCGCTGGGCAGCATTTCGTAATAGCGCGTACGGTCAAACCATGTATCGGCGTTGTAAACCGCGCCCTGCTTCTGCAATACAGCAGCGATCTGCGTGCCCTTCTTTTTGTTGTAGGTCGGCGTGCCCTTGAACAGCATATGTTCCAGCAGATGCGCTGAGCCGGTGTGCCCGACGGCTTCATTTCGCGAACCGACCCGGTAAATGACCATCAACGCCACCACTGGCGCGGCACGTTGCGGGACAAGCAGGACTTTCAAATCATTCGCGTCAAGTTTGTATTCGGTGATGCCTTCGTATTCGGTGATTTTGGTAAACATATTCGATTAAGCTACCTCTTTGATCCCAGCCTTGGCCGCCTGAATAAACGCCCGCGCGTTTTCGACCGGAACCATCGGCATAATTCCATGACCCAGATTCATAATGTGCCCGACCGGCCCGGCCTTCTGCAAAATCTCCCGCACGCCTTCGGCAATGGTTTCGGGCGTGCCCAGCAGCGCGCACGGGTCCAGGTTACCCTGGAGCGCAATCTGATCGAACCCGGCGGCATCCAACCTTCGGCGCGCTTCGGCAATGTCAATGCGCCAATCCAGGCTGATCACGTTCGTGCCTGATTCGGCCATCTTTTCCAGGATGGCACTGGTTCCATTGACGTACAAAATTGCGGGAACGCTCAATCCGCCGGGGCCGCGATGCAGGCGCGAAAAGACGCGCTGATGATATGCCAGCGCGAACTCTTCATAATCCGCCGTCGCCAGTTCCCCTGCCCAAGTGTCGAACAACTGCACGACTTGCACGCCGGCTTCGATCTGGGCATTCAGATAATCGGTAACGGTGTCGGCGATCTTTTCCAGCAACTGGTGCAGCAACGACGGGTTCGCAAACATCATGCGTTTGATTTCGGCGTAATTGCGGGTGGTGCCGCCTTCGATCAGATAAGACGCCAGCGTGAATGGCGCGCCTGCAAAGCCGATCAGCGGCGCCTCATTGTGCAAGCGTTGGCGCAGCAACCGGATCACGTCCATCACGAAGCCTGTCTTTTCCACCGGATCGGGGACGATTAGTTTTTCCACCTGTTCGGCGGTGCGGATCGGCGTTTCAATTACTGGGCCTCGGGCTTCGATGATGTCCAGTTTAACGCCCATTGCTTCGACCGGAATCAGAATGTCCGAAAACATGATCACCGCGTCCACGCCCAGAATGTCGTAAGGCTGCATGGAAACTTCGGCGGCCAGTTCCGGCGTTTTGCACAGTGTCAAAAAATCCGTCTTGCCGCGGATGGCGCGATATTCGGGCAGGTAGCGGCCGGCCTGACGCATCATCCAGACGGGCGCGCGGTCAACCGGCTGCTTGCGGCAGGCGCGAATCAATCTATCGTTATTGATCATAAATGCTTATTGAGATTGAGTAATTCAGGGAATCGCTTTCATTGGTAAAAATGGATTACGGGCGGCAAGCCCGAAAAGATTTATTGCATAACCATTGCCATATTGAAAGCCTGGCCTACGGGCAAACCATCCACTACAATCGCGACGAATTCACCAATCCACCATCAAAGCAGAACAAATGTCTTTTCCGGAATTATCACGGCTTGAACTGCCGATCCTACAAGAGCTGAAGGCCACCGGCGGCAACGATCAATTGCGGTATCTGTACGACCGGCTGGCGCGCTACTTTCCGCAACTGACCGCTCAGGATATAAGCGAGCGCGCTGAGAACGGACGCAGTAGCTGGCATCGCGTGGTGCAACGCGCCGGGCGCGAATTGGATGCCAAAGGCGAACTGCGCCGTAATCGCTCGCATTGGGCGCTGACAGCCATAGGCGTGCGTCGCGTTGAAGCCGAGGCGATGCAGATTGAATTCGACAATCCGCAGGCTGAAAAGACAGCCAAGACAATTTCGCACAAACAAGCGCAGGCAATGTTGGTCGAGATTGGATTGATGTTGGGCAAGCACGCCGAAGCCGAGTTCGAGCATTACGACGTAGTCTGGCGCGATGCAGCGAATGCCCCGCGATTGAGCCACGTTTTTGAAGTGCAAATTGCGGGCAGCGTAGATAGCGCATTGACGCGTTTGAAGCATGCGTATGACGCGCAACGCTCGCGGCCATTTCTGGTGATTGCCGGTGAGCGCGACAAACGTTTTGCCGGCAAACGCCTGACCGGATCGTTTCACGAAATCTGGGAAGTCATCACGGTGATTGGCGCGGGCGAATTGCAGCGCTTGTACGAATCGCTGAAACCTCACGAAGACCTGCTGGCGAAAATCGCTGCGCGAAGCTGAGAAATAACAATGAAACGAATCACTCTTTCAATAGCCCTTCTCTTAATCGTCTATTTGGCGGCGGCCATTTTGCCTCTGCTGAAAATCAGCAATGCGGCGCAGCGACAGCCGAACATCGTCTTCATTTATGCTGACGACCTCGGCTATGGCGATCTGGGTTGTTACGGCGCAACTGCTATCAAGACGCCGAACCTGGATCGGATGGCGGCGGAAGGGCTGCGGCTGACCAATTTCTATTCGGTCTCGCCGGTCTGCACACCTTCGCGGGCGGCACTCATGACCGGGCGTTACGCCGCGCGGATGGGCATCCAGCAGATGCGTCTTCCGAACGTGCTGACCTTTCAAGACAAGACCGGACTGCCGACAGATGAAACGACCGTGGCTTCGGCTTTGAAGGCTCGCGGTTATGCGACGGCGGCCATCGGCAAATGGCATCTGGGCCACATCGCGCCGTATCGTCCAATAGATCACGGCTTCGAGTATTACTTTGGCATCCCGTACAGCAACGACATGCAGCCTTCGATCCTGATGCGAAACGGCGATGTGATCGAACAGCCGGTGAAGCAGGAGACGCTGACACTGCGGTACGCGCAGGAAGCCGTCAGCTTTATCGAAAGGTCAAAAGGCAAGCCGTTCTTCCTTTACCTGCCGCACAACATGCCGCACATCCCACTTTACGCTTCAGAAAAATTCAAGGGCAAATCGGCCTCGGGTGATTACGGCGACGCAGTCGAGGAG
>JBDSAM010000217.1:0-3226 GCA_039922135.1 Blastocatellia bacterium | reverse complement strand
GGCGTGATGTATCTGGTGCAGGAGCATGAGTTGAAAGCCAAACATTTCGGCGCGGCGTTCCAGCGATTGCCTGCGCTGAATACCTGCGACGAAATCGGCTACAGGTCGTTGACGGTTGGATTCGTGCTGCTGACGTTGGGCGTGGTGACGGGCATCGTCTGGAACAATCAGCGCGATGGACGGTACTGGCACAATGATCCCAAAGAGGTCATGGCGCTGGTAACTTGGCTGGTCTATTTGTTCATTATGCATTACCGGCTAACGGCGGATTGGCGCGGGCGGCGCGTGGCTTGGCTGTCCATCGCGGGTTTTGTCGTGGTTATGTTGACCTGGCTGGGCGCACGCGCGCTGGGCGGGTATCACGTTTTCGGTTAAAGCAATGGGTATAGTTTTGATCGGAGTCAGTCATAAAACCGCGCCTGTTGAAGTGCGCGAACGGCTGGCGTTTGCCGAATCGCGATTGCCTGATGCCCTGCAGCAACTGGTGGATCAGCAGACGATCAGCGAAGGCGTGATTGTTTCGACCTGCAACCGCGTCGAGATCATTGCGGCGACTAAGACGCACGGCGAAGGCGAGAGGACGGCCTCGCGCCTGTACGACTTCCTCCACCACTTTCACGGCTGCGATCAATCCTTGCTCGACAAACACTGTTATCACCAATTCGACCTTTCGGCGATTAAACATGTCTTCCGCGTTACGGCGTCCCTGGATTCGATGGTTGTTGGCGAGCCACAGATCACTGGCCAGGTCAAAGAGGCATTCCAACTGGCGCAGCAAGCCGGAAGCGTCGGCCACACACTGACGCGGTTGATGAATCGCGCCTTCGCCGTGGCCAAGCGCGTTCGCAACGAAACCGGCATCGGGTCTAGCGCTGTTTCAATCAGTTATGTCGCCGTTGAACTGGCAAAAAAAGTGTTCGAAACGCTGAATGGCTCAACGGTCATGTTGGTGGGCGCGGGCGAGATGGCGGAGCTTGCAGCCAGGCACCTGCTCAATCATGGCGCGGGCAAAATTCTGATCGCCAACCGAACCTACGAAAACGCCGTCACGCTGGCGGCGGAAATGAACGGCGAGCCGGTGCGCTTTGAAGATTTCGAACGGCGGTTAGGCGAAGCCGATGTGGTGTTGTGTTCAACCGGCGCAACGCGCTATTTGATTTCGCCTGCCCAGGTCAAAAACGCGTTGCACGCGCGGCGCAACCGCCCGATGCTGCTGGTGGACATCTCCGTCCCGCGCAACATTGATCCGGCGACAGGCGATCTGGACAATGCATTTGTTTTCGACGTGGACGATCTGCAATCCATCGCCGAAGCCAACCGCGCCGAACGCAATCGCGAGGCGGTTCGCGCAGAAGCCATCATTGTCGAAGAGGCCGACCGCTTCGTCGCCGCGCTGGCCGAAGGCGACGCCAACGCTGTCATCGGCGCGTTTCGCCGCGATATTAATGCGATGGCGCTGGTCGAACTGGAACGCAGCCGCAAACGTCTGGGCAACCTGAGCGATGAACAGGAACAGGCCTTGCGCGTGATGCTTAATGCCATCGTCAACAAATTCACCCAGCCAGTAATTAAACAACTCCGCGAATCCGACGACGGCCACTCGCCATACCTGTCCGCCTGGCGCGAGATGTACCACCACGACGATGGAAAACAGTAGTTGAACCGCTCCTCCGCATCCAATTCCAAGGATGGTCAGCGACCAAGAAAAAGGACGTTTTTTGATTACAACAACCGAACTAAAATTGATTCCTTCAACCATAGAACGCCTGGAAGACAGTTTGATAAACAAGGCCAGGTTGGCCGCGCAATTGGGCGTGACCATTCCAGCTTCCTATCCTGTGGAGGCAGATGCCGTTCCCTGGTTCTGTCAATTGTTGAAAGACGATCCATCACTGGTTGGTTGGCTGCATTTTATGATCATTCACGTCGCCGACCTTGCGCTGATTGGCGATGGAGGTTTCAAGGGCAAACCAGACCAGACAGGGTTGGTCGAAATTGGCTATTCGATTGTGCCGGAATATCGCGGGCGCGGTTATGCGACACAGGTCGCTCAGGGCTTGATTGATTACGCCTTCGCGCACCCGGAAGTCAACGCCACCGCCGCGCGCGCCAGCGTCAGGAACATCGGCTCAATGAAGGTTCTAGAGCGATCAGGAATGAAAGTCGTGGGCGAGATGGAGGATCAAGAAGAAGGACGAATGTGGCGTTGGCAATTGAACCGGAATGCATATCGCCGTTAAATAGCCTCCCTACTCTGGCCTGCTCTAAACCATTTAATATGGCCTGCCAATGCGTTGTCGCGATGGCAGGCCATTGTTTTCGTTATGTTGATTGTTCAGCTTTTCGTCCGAACCTTACGGTGCGAAGAATCCAGTCACGTCAATCACCAGCTCGGTCGTCACGTACGAGAACATCTTGAATGCTCCATCAGCGTTGCCCAAACCAACAATGAAATGACGGTTGACGATCTGCCCGGCATTGTAATTCGCCGTCGCAACTGTGGGCTGGGCCGCTGTGCTTGGCCACAAGGTCAGATAGCCGCCCGCCGCCGGACTGACCGTCGTCGCATTGCCCACCACGCCCAGTGCCGAGGCCGGGATCGCCAACCCATCACACACGCCGCGCGCCGTCTGCACGTAGGTTTGATTGCCATTGAGCGGCGCATTCGGTTTGAAACAACCCACTGGCTGGCCTGCGCGTGTTTCTAGTAAACGCACCGGATGAGCGAGCGGCGTAAAGAGCAACCCCGCGCCGTTCGCATCGTTGGCTTCATCGCTGTAATAGCCCAGCACGTCAATCACCAAATGCGTCGTTGCCAGCGTAAACACCTTGAACTGTCCTGCCACCGATAAGCCAGTCGTGAAAGGCCCATTGACGATCTGGCCCGTGTCGTAATTTGAACTGGCGATCAATGGCCGTGCGGCATCCGCTGGAAAGAGCGTCAGGTAACCGCCACCTTGCGGGCTGACCGTCGTCGCGTTGCCGACAATTGCGCGCGCCGTTGCCGGAATGCCCGTGCAAGCGGTCGTCGCCGTTTGCAGCGAGTCAGCATTGCCCGCCAGTGGCGCACCAGGTTTGACGCAACCGACGACCGGCGGCGGCAGTCCCGCGCGAGTCTCAAGCAGTCGCACTGGCGCGGGCAGCGGATGAAAATACAACCCGCCTGCGCTTGGCGGCGCGTAATAGCCCGTCACGTCAATAATAGTATCGGTCGTATTCAAAGCGT
>JBDSAM010000216.1:0-7870 GCA_039922135.1 Blastocatellia bacterium | reverse complement strand
TATTTTACGAATGGCTCTACCGGAAATACTCTTCACAGATGTCCCTGGACATATTGAACGTCTTTCGTTACGTGACGTTCCGCACGGCGTATGCGGCGATTACGTCCCTGGCCCTGAGCATGATTTTCGGCCCGTTGGTGATCCGCAAATTGCGCGAGTTCAAGTTCGGGCAAGAGATTCGTGAAGAAGGTCCGGCATCGCATCAGGCCAAACGCGGCACGCCGACAATGGGCGGCATCATGATTATCGGCTCGGTCGTTGTTTCGACTTTGATGTGGGCAAACCTGAAGAGCTGGGCCGTCTGGATTGCGATGCTGGGAATGGTTGGGTGCGCGGCGGTTGGCTTTGCCGACGATTACATCAAGATCGCCAAGAAACGCAGCCTGGGTTTGACCGGGCGGCAGAAACTGATTGGGCAATTGGCTGTTGGGTTGATGGTTGGCGGGTTGCTCTTTGCATTTACGGATTATTCATCGCTGTTGAGCGTGCCGTTCTTCAAACGGTATCAACCAAACCTTCACGTCTGGGGCTACATCGGGTTCATCATCTTCGTCATCATTGGCTGGTCAAATGCGGTCAACCTGACGGATGGGTTGGATGGACTGGCGATCAGCGTGACGACTGTGGCGGCGTCCGCGCTGACGGCGTTCACTTACATCACCGGCCACGCGGAGTTTGCGCGTTATCTGGGCTTGGTTCACACGCCTGGTGTTTGGGAACTGACCATCATGGGCGGCGCGCTGGTGGGCGCAAGTCTTGGCTTTTTGTGGTTCAACGCTCCGCAAGCCGAAGTTTTTATGGGCGATGTCGGTAGTCTGGGCATTGGCGGCGCGCTTTGCACCATCAGCATTCTGATCAAGCAGGAGTTGGTGCTGCCGATTCTAGGCGGTGTTTTTCTTATTGAAGCCTTGTCGGTGATCCTTCAGGTCGGCTCGTTCAAGCTGCGCGGCAAGCGCATCTTCAAGATGGCTCCGTTGCATCACCACTTTGAATTGTTGGGCTGGAAAGAGCCGAAGATCGTCTTTCGCTTTTTGATCGTCGCGATTCTGTTCGCGCTGCTGAGTCTTTCGACGTTGAAGCTACGCTAATGGAAGTTGCCGGGAAAAACATTTTGGTTGTGGGATTGGCTCGAAGCGGCGTGGCTGCGGCGGAATTTCTATCTGCGCGCGGCGCTCGCGTCACCGTCAATGATGCGAAGCCGGAAAGTGAGTTGAAGGATGTCGCAGCTTTGCGTGCGAAAGGAATCGAAGTAACTGGCGGTGGGCATCCGCTCGAGTTGTTTGAAAAGTCGGATTTGATTGTTGTCAGCCCGGGTGTGCCCCTGGCGCTGGAGCCTTTCCAGTGGGCAAAGGCGGCGGGCGTGTCGGTGATAAGCGAAGTTGAGTTGGCGGCCCGATTTCTACGCGGGTGGCTAGTGGGCATCACCGGTTCAAATGGGAAAACGACGACGACGACATTGATCGGCGAACTGCTGAAGGACGCCGGATTGCCCACGCAAGTTGGCGGCAACATCGGCACTCCGTTGATTTCATTGGTTGAAAATTCACGTGATGACGGGTTCACGGTGGTCGAGTTGAGCAGTTTTCAGCTTGAAGCCGTCGAACAACTGCATGTGAATGTTGCACTGCTGCTGAACATCACACCGGATCATCTGGATCGTTACGATTCGCTGGACGATTACTCGGCGGCCAAAGCGAATATTTTTCTCAATCAGACGCCGAGTGATGTTGCCGTGCTGAACGCAGACAACAAAGCGGCAGCTCAATTAAGTGCTAAGACAGCTGCGCGCATCGTTTATTTCAGCCGCTTGCGCGAACTGGAAGAAGGCGTCTTCCTGCGCGGCGATGCGATCATCCAACGGGATGCGCATGGAGAACGAACCTTGCTGACGCGCGGCGATATTCCGTTGCCGGGCGATCACAACGTTGAAAATGTGATGGCCGCGCTGGCCGCCGGACTGGCTTGCGGCGCATCTGTGGACTCGATGCGAGAAACGGTTCGCAACTTCAATGGCGTTGAGCATAGATTGGAATTCGTTGCTGAAATCCCACAGACAGGGGGCGTCAAGTTCTACAACGATTCAAAGGCGACGAACGTGGATGCGACGATCAAATGCCTGGAAGCATTTCCACGCGGCGTGATCGTCATTCTGGGCGGCAAGGATAAAGGCGGCGATTACGCGCCGCTTGCATCGCTTGTTCGCCAGCGGTGTGAGCAGGTGATTCTGATCGGGGCGGCGGCAGACAAGATTGCTGCCGCTCTTAAGAATACGAAACCGTTGCATCGCGCAGTGACGATGCCGGACGCGGTCAAGCTTGGGTTACAACTTGGTCGGCCAGGCGACATTGTATTGCTGGCGCCGGCCTGCGCCAGTTTCGATATGTTCGATAATTACGAACATCGCGGCAGAGTTTTCAAAGAGGCTGTAAAAGGGCTGATTCCTAAGCGGTAATAAAGTATGGCTGAGCATGTTCGCAAAAATTTATTGCAAACCATCGAAGAGTTGCGCTGGGATGTATGGCTGGCGGCGACAACCATTGGCTTGGTGATCTTCGGCGTGGTGATGGTTTACAGCGCATCGGCAGCGGCGCCGAAGCCTTACAAGTTTCTGCTGAGTCAGATTGCGTGGGCGGTGATGGGCCTGACGGCGATGGTGGTGTTGCAGCGAATTGATTATCACCGGTATGCGCAGCCGCGATTCATCTTCGGGCTTTTGGGTGTCTGCGCGCTGTTGCTGATCGTGGTTTTTTTCTTCGGGACAGTTAATGGCGCGCATCGTTGGATCGTGATCCGATCGCTTTCGATCTCCGCGCAGCCGTCAGAGTTGGCAAAGGTCGCGCTCATCCTGTTTCTGGCCTGGTTCCTGGCGGAGCGCGAACGCCATAAAGAACTAGGCAGTTTTATGGCGA
The DNA here is from genome assembly GCA_039922135.1 of Blastocatellia bacterium. GTDB lineage: Bacteria > Acidobacteriota > Blastocatellia > RBC074 > RBC074 > RBC074. Next base: position 4,961 of record JBDSAM010000216.1, on the reverse strand, counting down.
CGGTCTTGCCTGCGTCCGTGGTGGTCGGATTGCTGGCGGCGCTGATCGTCAAAGAGCCTGATCTGGGAACGACGCTGATTCTGGCGCTTATTTTCGGCGTCATGCTGTTTGCCGTCGGCGCGCCGATGAGGCATTTGTACAAGCTCGGCGCGTTTGGACTGGCTGCGGGTGCGCTATTGATTCTGCGCGTGGCGTGGCGGTTGGATCGCGTTAAAGTCTTTTTCAATCCCGAACTTGATCCGCAGGGCAAAGGCTACCAGCCGCTGCAGTCGCTGATCGCCGTCGGTTCAGGCGGGGCCAACGGGCTGGGTTTGGGCCTGAGCAAACAGAAGCTTTCGTTTTTGCCCGCGCCCCAATCAGATTACATCTTCGCTGTCATCTCCGAAGAACTCGGGTTGACCGGAGCAATTTCGCTGGTGCTGGTCTTCGGCTTCTTTTTATGGCGTGGGTTGCGCACGGCCAATCGCGCGCCTGACCGATTGGGACAATTGATCGCCATCGGCATTACGACGGCGATTGTGACGCAGGCGCTCTTTAACATCAGCGTGGCCTTGAACCTGCTGCCATCCAAAGGCATCACGCTGCCGTTCGTCAGCGCCGGAGGTTCTTCGTTATTTGTCATGCTGGCTGCAATGGGCATTTTGCTGAATGTTTCGGAACAGGGGAAAGAGACAGGGAGACGCGGCGACGCGGCGACGGGGCGATAAGAAAGCAAGGATTTGAAAATGAGCGATCCGCTAGAAGAAGTCGAGGTGTTGGAACGGGAGAGTCTCTCCCCGTCTCCCCGTCTCCCTGTCTCCCCGTCTTCTTCACTCTCCGTCATTATTGCCGGTGGCGGAACAGGTGGCCACGTTTTTCCAGGCATTGCCATTGCGCAGGAGTTCAAGCGGCGTAATTCGGAAACGCGGATTTTGTTTGTCGGCACGGCGCGCGGGTTGGAAACCAAGATCGTTCCGCGCGAAGGGTTTGAACTGAAGCTGATTGCAGTTTCCGCGCTGAAGCGAGTGAGCCTGTACAAACGCATTCGCGCATTGTTAATGCTGCCGAGAAGTTTTTGGGCTGTTCGCATATTGATCCGGCAGATCAAACCGGACGTGGTCATTGGAGTTGGCGGCTATGCTTCGGGGCCGGTGGTGCTGATGGCCGCGCTGATGGGTGTCCCGACATTGGTGGCCGAACAAAATGCACATCCGGGATTTACCAATCGGGTTCTGGCACGCTTCGTTCGTGCCACCGCCGTGACCTTTGAAGAAGCCAGGAAATACTTCGGTGAGAAGGCCCAGATTACTGGCAATCCGGTGCGCGCGGAGTTTTTCGATGTGCAACCGAAGCGGCATTTAGAGGCGGGCGATGTCATTCATATCTTTATCACCGGCGGCAGTCAGGGTGCGCGCGCAATCAATCTGACAATGATTGCTGCATTGCCAAGTCTGGCCGAAGAGAAAGACCGGCTTTCAATCACGCATCAGACAGGCGAACACGATTATGACAAGGTGCGCGCAACCTATCTGGAAAACGGCTGGAAGGTGGAGGTGAAGCCATTCATCGAAAAGATGATTGATGAAATTGCCAAAGCCGATCTGGTCATCACGCGCGCTGGTGCAACGACTGTGGCGGAACTGGCGGCGGCAGGGCGTCCGGCATTGATGATTCCATTTCCGTTTGCCGCCGACGATCATCAGCGCAAGAACGCCGAAGCTGTTGAACGCGCAGGCGCGGGGCGAATGATTTTGCAGGCAGAGTTAACGCCGGAGCGGTTGGCGCAAGAGTTATTGTGGTTAGTGCGCGACCCACAGCAATTGGCGCGCATGGCCGAAGCCAGCAAAAAGCTGGGGCATCCTGAAGCGGCGGCCAAAGTCGTGGATTTGGCGTTTAAGATTTGGGTCAGTGGCCAGTAAGCGATGTTCAAAAAATATCAGCACATTCATTTCGTAGGCATCGGCGGCATCGGCATGAGCGGCATCGCCGAGGTGTTGCTGAACCTGGGCTATCGCGTGTCGGGTTCTGATGCGAAGCGATCGTCCATCACCGACCGGTTGGAAACGCTGGGCGCAAGCGTTTTTGAAGGGCACGCCGCCACTAACATTGCAGGCGCGCAAGTGGTGGTGACTTCGACGGCGGTGCGCGCGGACAATCCCGAAGTGGTTGAAGCAATGCGCAATCAAATCCCTGTCATTCCGCGCGCCGAGATGCTGGCAGAGTTGATGCGGCTGAAATACGGCATCGCCATTGCCGGTTCGCACGGTAAAACGACGACGACTTCGATGGCGGCAACCATGCTGGATCGCGCAGGACTTGATCCGACAATCGTTGTTGGCGGGCGCGTCAATACGCTGGGCAGCAATGCCCGGCTGGGGCATGGCGATTTTATGCTGGTCGAAGCGGACGAAAGCGACCGCAGCTTTTTGAAACTCTCGCCAACCATCGCCGTGGTCACGAACATTGATCTGGAACATCTGGATTTCTATTCAGGCATTGAAGACATCCGTGATTGCTTCGTCAAGTTCGTCAACAAAGTGCCATTTTATGGCTCAGTGATTATTTGTCTGGACGATTCGAACATTCAGATGATCATCCCGCAGATTACGCGGCGCGTGATTACTTATGGGATGCGCGCGCAGGCAGAGATTTCGGCCAGCGATGTGCAGGTTTCGCGCGATACCTTTGGCTCGGAATTCACTGTCCGGCACAAAGGGGAAGAATTGGGACGTATCAAGCTGAATGTTCCGGGCGCGCACAACGTCTGCAATGCGCTGGCGGTAGTGGCCGTTGGATTGGAACTACAAATAGATTTTGCCAAGATCGCTGAAGGGCTGGAAGCGTTCGCGGGCGCTGGCCGCCGCTTCGAGGTTAAGGGATTGATTCAATCGATTCTCCCTGCTGGTCTCCCTGCTGGTTCCAATGACCGCAATGGAATTCTGGTGGTGGATGATTATGGTCATCATCCGACTGAGATTCGCGCGACGTTGGCAGCGGCCAAGACCAGCGGCAGGCGGTTGGTGGTGCTGTTTCAACCGCACCGGTATACGCGCACGGCGGCTTTACATGAAGAGTTCGCGCGATCGTTTTATGATGCTGATACCGTCTTGCTGACGGATATTTATGCCGCCAGCGAAGACCCGATTCCAGGCGTGACTTCTGCCGCCTTGGCTGAAGAGATCGAAAAGTTCGGCCATCGCAATGTGCGCTACATCGGCGCGGTCGAAAACGGCAAGCAGGCTTTGCTGGACACTGTGCAACCGGGCGATCTGGTTTTAACACTGGGCGCAGGCAGCGTCTGGCGCGCGGGGGAAGAGTTTCTAGAGGCACATACGGGCCAGATGGGCTGGACAGGTTATACGGGAAAGCTGAAGCCCTGAAGGGCACCTGAGAAGAGCAGTTGATGGCAGACAAACGAGAACAATTTGATCCGATCATCCAATCGCCTGGTGAACGAGCCGAGCGGCATCCCCCTATGCGCCGAACGAGTAAAAGTCGCAGGCCGGGTGACAGCGGAGTGGCCCCGCCGCTTTCGGGAGAGCAGCGGCGCAGGACGCGCGGAACGCAGCAGAAATTGCCTTACTACGATGGGGATGAACAGGGGGGAGTGAAGCGGCGCAGGCGCACGCTGTCCAGGCGATTCATTCCCGACAGGTTCGGCCCACGGTTCGCAAAAGTCGCTACGGCGCTCGTTTTCTTCGGGCTACTTTTTGGCGGATTCATCTTTGCGCTGTATTTGTTCGGCGGCTCGCGGTTTTTTCAGTTGCGCGATGTCCAGGTTGAGGGCTACAGGCGATTATCGGAAAAGGACGTCACGCAAATGGTGCGGGAGGTAGTGCCAGAAGGCGTCTGGCGCGTACAGATCAAAAAAATCCGCGACCGGTTGCAGGCGCACGACCTGATCGAAGAGGCTGAAGTAACGCGCGTTCTGCCCGACAAGATTCACGTGATGATCAAAGAGCGCGAGCCGTACACGCTGGCCCGCTTGCAGGACAGGCTGGTCTGTGTTGATCGCAACGGCGTCATGTTCGGCAACGAACAGTTGCTGAAAGGGACGAACATTCCACCCATCATCAGCGGGTTGGTTGAAAGCGGAGAGAAGAGCCTGGACGCTAACCGGCAACGAATGATGATGTATCAACAATTGCTGCGGGAACTGGACGGCGTCGAACCTCCGCTTTCTTCGCGCATTGATGAAGTGATTTTTGACGACGAGAAGAACATTCGTCTGATCCTGAAGGATCAACAAGTGGCGGTACTGGTCGGTCAGGATGACTTCCGCACTCGGCTCAATGCGGCGCTGGACGTGCTAGACGCAATTCGCAGGAAAGACCCGCAAGCCTTGCAGGTTTTGAAAATCGAAGATGCGCAAAGGCTGCTGGACGGCAGCAGGGTCGCGTATCTCAACGCCACGATCCCGAAACGCGTGATCGTGGGATTGGCGGAATAGTGGTTGGTGGTCGGTTGTCGGTGGTCGGTTCGACTTCAACCACCCACCCACCACCATTCACCAACCACCCCGAAAGGTGCTTTATGGCAAAACAAAACTCATCCATCGTCGGGCTGGACATTGGCACCGGCAGCGTGCGCGTGGTTATCGCCGAACTGATTGAAGGCGAATTGGAAATTGTCGGCGTTGGCGAAGCCGAATCAAAAGGATTGCGCAAAGGCGTTATCAGCAAGCCCGACCTGACCATTGATTCAATCAAGCGTGCGGTCGAAGCAGCTGAACGAATGTCCGGCTTGCAGATTCACGACATGTACGTAGGGCTGGCCGGTTCGCACGTCAAAGGTGAAAATAGCCGCGGCATGATCGCCATCCCCGGGCGTCATCGCGAGATTTCCCGCGAAGACATTCGCCGCGTGATTGACACGGCGTGCGCCATCTCGATTCCGTCAGGCCGCGAAGTCGCCGATGTGCTGCCGCAGGAATACACCGTGGACGATCAGGACGGCATTGACGATCCGTTGGACATGCTCGG
>JBDSAM010000215.1:0-3890 GCA_039922135.1 Blastocatellia bacterium | reverse complement strand
ATTATTCAGGACGGCATGCGCAGGATGTATCAGGAGCAGGAAAATCGCTTCTATTACCTGACAGTCTACAACGAGAACTACGCGCAGCCCGCGATGCCCGAAGGCGTCGAAGAAGGCATCATCCGAGGCATCTACAAACTAAAAAGCTGTGCGGGCAAGGCCAAAGTTCATCTATGGGGCAGCGGGCCGATGGTCAATGAAGCTTTGAAAGCCCAGCAGATTTTGGCGGAGCAATATAAAGTCAACGCCGATGTGTGGAGCGTGACCAGCTACAACGAACTGCGCCGCGATGCCTTGCGCGCCGAACGCTGGAACCGATTGCACCCGACCGAAACCGAGCAGAAGCCTTACGTGGCCGAAGTGATGGAGAAGACCGAAGGGCCGATCGTGGCTTCAAGCGATTATATGAAGATCGTGCCGGATCAGGTTGCGCCGTGGCTTGGCGGGCGGTTGGTCAGCTTGGGCACGGATGGTTTCGGGCGCAGCGACAACCGTGAATACCTGCGCAAGCATTTCGAGATTAATACTGCTTCGATTGTGGCTGCGGCATTGTCCCGATTGGCGCGCGACGGCAAATTCAACTCGAAGAAAGCGGCGCAGGCGATTGCCGACTTGGGCGTCAACACAGAGACGATTGATCCGGCGATTGCATAATTGATCGGATGGCGGAAGTGAATAGGCCGTGAAGAATGGAGGTGATGTCATTCTTCACGGCCATATTTATTTCGGAGCGGAGGACAACCTACCTTTTCAAAAGCCCCTGCAATCCCAGCCAATCTCCGAACCGTTCGATCCATTGATCCGAGGGCAGATTCTGTTTTCGCATGCCGAATCCGTGTCCGCCTTTGGAATAAAGATGCAGTTCCGCAGGCTTCTTGGACGTCAACCACTTGCTGTACAGGCGGACGCTGTCGGGCGCAAGACCCAATTGGTCATCTGTTGCCGCCAGCACAAATAATGGCGGCGCATCTGCGGGTACTGGCGCTTCTTTCACGGCTCCCATATACGCGTAGATTGGCGCGGCGAAATCAGGACGGCTTTCGGCGGAATACTGAAACAAGACGGACGCCGTGATCGTGCCGCCAGCAGAAAATCCCATCAGGCCAATGCGGTTTGGCGTGATGCCAAAATCAGCGGCGTGTTTGCGCACATAGCTGACCGCGGCCAATCCATCCGCTACTGCCATCGGGACAACTGCGGCGTTGTCTTCATCGAATTTTCTGGGGTTTCCCATTTTGCCCATCAACTCTTTGACGCCATCTTCGCCTGTAGGCACAAGACGGTATTTCAGAACGAACGCGGTGACGCCTTTGGCCGCCAGCCATTTGGCGACGTCAACGCCTTCGCTGTTGATGGACAACGCGTGGAATCCGCCGCCCGGACAAATAATGACTGCGGTTCCATTGGCGGTTGCTGAGTCAGGCGCATACAGCGTCAAGGTCGGATTCACGACGTTGGTGACGACCTGTGTATTCCAGATTGGCGAGAAGTATTCCTTCTCTTGATGCGTCCATTTTTCCGATCCCGGCGCGGTGCCCGGATACAATCGAATGACTTTTTGTGCATTGGCCACGCTGGCCAGCGCCAGCAGCAGACCCATCAATGCTATCGCTTTCAGTTTCATTGGGAGTTCTCCTTATCAGTTCAACATCAGTTCAATAATTTCATGCGCCGCAGCGCATCAGTGAAGCGCGGGTGCGAGCGCAGATTATCGAATCGGGGATCAACTTTCAGATACATCAGCCCGTCGCTGTGGTCTTCGGCAATGGAGCGTTCAAGCAAAGTCATAGCCTGTTCGATGTTGCCGACCGCAGCATTCGCGTAAACCAGCCGCATGCGTCCGGTCGCTGAATCCAAGTCCTTCGCGCGCGCGTTGATCTCAAGGCGCTTTTGCAAATAGGTTGACTTGCCGCCCTGCGCGAAGGCTTGCTCAAATTCGGCGAGTCCGGTGGCGGGCGGATTAAGCAATTGTGTCTCCTTGATCGCTCCTGCCACATCGCCTTTCGCTTCGTAAATGTTGCGAATCCAGAAATGATTAGTCCTGACGCTACTATTGGTCGGTTCGGATTCGTTAGCGCGGCGGTATTGGGCGATGGCTTCATCGTAGCGCCGCGCCCAGAACAGCAACTGGCCGCTGTCGCTGTTTATGGGGAACGAGCGCGGTTCAATTTCCCTAGCGCGTCTGATCTCATCCAGCGCTGCTTCGTGGCGACCATGAATGGCCAACAGTATCGCGTACCAGTGGTGAGCCGTGGCATATCCGTTGTTCAATTCAATTGCGCGCTTGAAATTCCTTTCGGCCTGTCCCCAGTTCTGGTTGCTAAACATTTCGGTGAAACCGAGCGTGGCATGCGCTTCGGCCAGTTGGCTGTCTATCGTCAATGCCTGCCGGGCAAGCTGTTCAGCCTTATGGCGATTTTCATCGCTTTTGGCGCCGCCGTCGTAAAGCAGCATGTAGGCATCGGCGATGCCCACATAAGCCAGCGCGTAGTTCGGATCGAGCGCGATGGCTTTTTGGTAAAACTCGATTGCCTTTTCGTACGATTCATCCGAACGCTGATTCCAGAAGTAGCGGCCAGTCAGATATTGAGAATAAGCTTCGGTATTGCTGGTATAACGTTTAGCCAGCAGTTTGCGCTCCTCGCCGGTCAGGTTGAGTTGCAGCTTTTCGGAAATCTGTTGCGAGATGTCTTCCTGGATCGCCATCAAATCAGTGCGCTGCTGCAGGTATCGCCCAGCCCACATTACTGTGCCGTCGGTGGCGTCAACCAGTTCAACGGTAATGATCAGCAGGTCGCCTTGCTTGGTCACTTTGCCGACCAGCACCGCGCGCACATTCAATTCACGGCCAGCCTGGCGCGGATTAACAGATTTGCCTTTGTAAGCCGACACGGAACTGCTGGCCAGCACGTGCAGCTTCGGGCGCAGAGGCGACAAATTGGCGATGATGTTGTCGGCAAGCCCAACGCTCAGGAACTCCGCGTTCTTGTCATCGCTTTCGTTGATCAGCGGTAGAACGGCCAGTGAGTTTTGCGGCGGGGCTTCGGCGGAATTTGACCTCCACCATAAAAAACCAACCGTGCCCAGCGCGACCGTTAACGCCGTGGCTAGCACGCCGAAAATCAACCACGCCGGGCGCAGGTTCGTTCGCGGAGTTTTAGCCGAGCCCGTGGGAATTGCTTGAATCTCTCCGGTCGCCCGCCTGTGCTCCCCCGAAGCAGCGCGGTATAAGCCAGATGTGCCGGTCAGCAGCGACCGCAGATCAAATGCCAGATCGCGCGCCGATTGAAAGCGTTCTTCTGGCGTCTTTGCTAAACAGCGATAGATGATTCTTTCCAGTTCAGGCGGAACTTGCTGATGAATGCTGTCCGATGATGCCAGTGATGCCAACGATGCTAACGATGGTGGCTCATCGCGCAGGATGGCCGCCATCGTCTCAGCGGCGCTGTTGCGCGCGAAGGGGCGTTCGCCAGTCAACATCTCCACCATCACGCAGCCCAGCGAGAAAACGTCGCTGGGCGCATCGGCATTGTCGCCGCGCACCTGTTCGGGCGACATATAGCCGATGGTTCCCATCAACGTGCCGGGTTTGGTTTCACTGTTGCCCTGCGAAATCAGCGTCTCTGCGTGGCTAATCACCGCCTTCTTAACGCGGGCAATGCCGAAATCCAGTATCTTCACGACACCGTCAGCGGTCAGAAAAATGTTTTCCGGCTTGATGTCGCGATGGATGATCCCGCGCGTGTGGGCGGCGGCCAGCCCTTCGGCCACTGATGCGGCGATCTTCACCGTGTCGCGCCAACTGATTCCTGCCTGCCCGATTCGCTGGCGCAGCGTTTCGCCTTCCAGCAATTCCATCACGGCATAAGTCACGCCGCCTTCATGCCCGA
>JBDSAM010000214.1:0-9055 GCA_039922135.1 Blastocatellia bacterium | reverse complement strand
GCCCCCACTTGCGCTGCTGCATTCCGGGAATCACCAAACGTGACAATCGCACGACATTCATCAACGTGGATTCAACTCCAGCCAGCCACTGTTCATCCGTCAGTTGCATGAAGCGGCTGACGGGCGGCCCACCTGTGTTGGTGATCAGAATATCCACCTGACCGAACGCTTCGACGGTTGTCTGGAACCAGTTCTCCAGCCCGTTCGACGAAGAGACATCCGTCACCAGAGCAATTGTCTCGCTGTGAGCTTCCAGTTCGCTGGCTGTCTTCATCAACACTTCCGGCGTGCGGGCGCAGATCGAAACCTTGCAACCTTCCTGCGCCAGTGCCAGCGCGCAGGCTTTGCCAATGCCTTTACTGGCAGCGGCAATCATCGCCACGCGGCCTTTCAATCCAAGGTTCATCTGTTTCTCCAAGTTTGAATTTGTATGAGCACCGCGACCGGTAGGGAACGGGCGGATTCGAAAGCGCAAGCTTCCTACCGGTCGCGGTTCTGATCCCAAAGAGGCGAGATGATGAACAAAAAAGACCACGAAGCCAAGCAAGATGTTGAAGTCTTGCCTGAATTCGTGGCCAATTAGCTTGAGCCTCTAACTGTTTCCAGTTAGATAACCGTGAAATCCGATTGCGTTAAAAGTTGAACCTAACGCTGAAATCGAACTGTCGCGCGCCACCGGCGCCACTCGGGATGCCAAAGAAGGACGAACCCAGCGTGCCGCCGTACTGGCTAAAGTTGACGCGATTGAAAAGATTGTTGATGTTGAGCTGGAACGTTACATTGTAACGCGAGCTTTCTGAACCACCGCCGGGGCCGCCGCCCGGACCACCAAAACCGCCCCCGCCGCCTCGGCCACCACCACCACCACGACCGCCTCGGCCACCGCCTTGTCCGCCTTGTCCGCCTTGTCCATTGGCCGCCAAGTCTTTCTTCTTGCCAAAGCCGACTGTCTTACTCAGATTAAAGTTGACCGTGAAGGAGCCTGGGCCTTGCGCCGTGACGCCGTCCGGATAGCACGTCTGCAGGAAATTGCGCAGCGTGGTTGATGTTCCCCTGGTGATGCCGTTGCAGCTTTGATTCGCAATAAATGGACGATCAAAGGTCGCCAGCGAATAAAAGTTGGGCGTCAAATCGGAATTTCTGCGCAGACCCGCTGGACGGTCATTGATCGTGCCGTCGCGGTTATCATCAAACCCGGTGACGATATTGAATGGCGATCCCGATGAAGCATTGATGAACGTGTTGATGCGGAAGCCGTGAGGCAGATTCATAAACGCGCCGGTGAAGAAGTTATGACGGCGATCAGCGTTCGACCGCGCCCACTCCGTGGACAGATCGTAACTGTTGGCCGGCGTTCCTTCACCGTTCGATTTGATATGCGACAGCGTGTAATTCCCGAAGGCGTTGAGTTTGCCTATCTGTCGGCGGAATCCGAATGTAATTCGGTTCGTTTCGTTAATCGCCGACGATTCGTACTGGAAGATTTGACCGAGGGCTGGAATTGGCCGGATCAAATTGGCCGGATTGGCCGGGTCAGCGTAAGGCGCGTTGATGTTTCGTGTGCGAAATTGATTAATGCCTCGCGAGAAAATGTAATTGACCGTCCCGATCCAACCCTTGGGCAATTGCTGTTCAACCGACAAGGTGCCGTTGATATCATAAGGTTGTCTGAGGTTTGGGTCTAACGGGCGCTGCGTTGTGCTCTGCGACGATCTCAACTGTGTCTGATTGAGTCGTAATGCTTCCGCCGCCGTGGTGGCGAAGATCGCGTTTTGCACCAGGAAGCTGGTCTGCAACACGCCATAACGAATTGAATTTTCGTAGGAACTGTTGCGTAGCTTATCAAAGAAGATTCCACCGCCGCCGCGAATCGTGGTCTTGCGGCTTTTGAACGGCGACCACGCGATTCCCAGACGGGGAGCGAAGTTGATCTTGTCGTCCAGATGATTCTGGAATTCGTACCGCAGGCCGTAAGAGAACGTGATGTTTTGCTTTATTCGCCAGTCATCCCCGACGAATGCCGAACCAAAGAACATTCCGTAATCAATCTGCGGATTGCCCTGATTGATCGTGAATTGCGTGGCGCACGGCGTAACGGGAGCTGGCTGGCCCGGCAACAGCGGCGGCAATGCGGCAGGATTACATTGCGGGGCGCTGGGATTGTTCAAGGCATTGACGGCCAAACCATAACTCTGGAGCGATGAGAAAGTGTAAGTGCCGTTGAAATTGCTGCCGCTCAGATCGCTGTATTTCTGGTACTGAAACTGAACGCCGCCTTTGATTGTGTGCTTGCTGCCTTTGGTCGTGTAGGTCAGGTAGTCCTGATACTCAACCTCGTTCAGAGAAGTCGCGTTGGGGCAGCAAGTCGAGCCGCCGCCATTGAACGAATCGAGCACATTGAGCGCCAAACCACTGTTGACGGCAGCCTGAGTGCTGGTATCGTGCGAAAACTGCAAGCGGGCTTCGTGAATCATCTTGGAATTGATAATCCAGGTTTCAGACAGCCGGATGTTGTGGTTGGAACTTTCACGGTTAGAAGCACGCTCAGGCAACAGGAAGGTTGAGCCTCCGCCTCCGCCTCCGCCGCCAAAGCCACCACCACCACCGCCAAAACCGCCGCCGCCGCCGCCGAAGCCGCCACCACCGCCACCAAAGCGGGTAGCAAACTCCTGATTCACTGAATTTGATCTGCGATAGTTGTAGGAGGTGTTCAACGTGTTCTTGTCGTTGAGCAAGAAGTCAACGCGGGTGCCCACAAAAGTCGTTGTCGTCGTCGAAGGCACGTTCGCCAGGAATGGGCCACTAAGCGTCGTCGCCACTGTGTTCGAGCTGCCGTCCGTGCTGCTGCGGTCGGCGAAGATGTTGGCGGAAATCTTTTTCTTCACCAGCGGCCCGCCAAAGTTGAAGCTGAAGCGATTGAGCAGCAGGTCGGGTTTGGTCGCGGCGAATGCGTTGCGCGCGTCGAGCGCCGAATTGCGATAACCCCAACTGCCGCTGCCGCGCCACCTGTCGTTGCCAGGCTTGGTGATGATCTCAATTCGGTTGAAACCGGGATTGGCGAATTCAGCCGAGAACGGGTTTTGGTTGATGCGGATCTGCAGAATGGCTTCTTTCGGAGGAAGCCGTCCGCCGCTGAACCCATCAATGATTATGTCGGCGCTGTTACCATTACCGCCAGCGGCCGTCGGGCCGACTAGCGAATTCAGGAAGTCCCGCAGGTCGTCTTCGTTATCAGGCAGGTTTTTGATGAAATCTTCAGTCAGCACTGTGGCGCTCATATTCTGATCCGGCTCAGTCGAAACACTGGTCGAAACAGAAGAGACTTCCGAAACAATATTCATCGCCCCTACTAGCATCGTAACCATCAGCGGCGATTTTTCCAGAGGCACTTTCAGTTCATTGGCCGTAAATGGGGTGAAACCCTGGTAGGTGCTGGTCAGCGTATAGCTGCCAGCCGGGACATTCGGGATGGAAAATTCACCGCTCCCGCTGCTCTTGGTCTTATGAGACTTTCCGTCATTACCAGTCAGGGTAACCTCGGCATTGGGAATTACCGCGCCCAGTTCATCCACCACTTGGCCGCGCACGGTCGCGTTCTGTGCCAGGCCAGCGGACGCCATCATCATTGTTATCGCCAGTGCGACGATCAAAGTAAACAAGCATTGCGCGGACAAGCTTGGCCAATATCTGTTCTTCATTTTTATTTTGCTCCTCAATTCCTTCTCCGCAAGAGATAAGGACTGGCGGGTTGCAGTCAGGTTTCTCGATATTAGATTCAATATCTTCAATCAATTCATTCAGGACGTCACGGTCAGACACAATCAAACCGTGTCTGTTTCCGTGCTCTCTTTTTGTTTCTGGTTGTTTGCGATGCGAAGGCGATTGATGTGAAGCACTTTAAGCTCAACAACCTTCACGCGGGATAAGACGACCACTAAACAAGAGCAGTTTCAAAAAAAACTGCCTTTACTGTGGAGCTTAATGCACTGGCTCGTAGATTTGTACTGATGAAAGAACGCTTGGTCGGTACCTGCCCGATATGATGAGATCCCCCTCTCGTCTGATCTGGTAAGGCAGATGAGCAGCGATTTCGTCATCACGCTCGGTGATAACAGCACGGGCACAAGCTACAGCCAGGCGTTCAGCCCCGCATTATCAGGAGGCCATATCGTAGGCTATTACACGCCTGCCCTGAGATCTCTGCCATAATGAACTTATACATACTGGCTGGCCTACTTAATTCCTCAATCCCCTTCTCTCGTTTGCACGCAATTATGCCAACGACTGGAAAAATCCCATTTCCATGAAATTTTTGCTGGCTATTTCAATACAGCGCTCTTTGCGTATAATACGCAACCTTAAATTTATCACTGCAATCTTGGCAATATAGATCGTTCAGCGGGCGTATCTGTCAGCTAGATTTGCTGACAGGATTTGCTGGGCAATAGTCTGAAAGCTCCGCAGGATCGCGCACAGGGCCTGATTCACAAACATCTCGGACAGTACCAACTCCTGAACGACTAATTCTGGTGGGAGAAGCTTCAATGACCAAGCGCATTACCTTTTTGGCAAGCGCACTGATTCTTGTTTTTGTAACGCTCGTTTCTGTCGGTCCGGCATTTTCGCAAAGCCAGGACGTATTAGTTGAAAGCGTGGAAATTCGCGGCCAGCGCCGCATCCCGCGTGAATCCATTCTTTATTATGTGCAGAGCAAACCGCAGGATCGTTTCGATCTGGGTTTGGCGCAGCGCGACTTGCAAGCCATCTTGCAGATGGGCCTATTTGACCCGCTGAGGACGAAGCTTTACGTCGAAGATGGCCCGCGCGGTGGCAAGATCATTATTTTCCAGGTGGGAGAGTATCCGATAATCCGCGACCTGCAATATCGTGGCATGAAGTCCGTGACCGAAAGCGAAGTGCTGACGCGTTTTAAAGAACGCCGCACGCAAATCAGCAAGGAGTCGCAATTCGATCCTGGCAAAGCCAATGGCGCGCGCAACGTTCTGCGTGAACTGCTGGCCGAAAAAGGCCATCCCGATGCCAAAGTCTCTATCGAAGTCGAAGACATCTCGGCAACGACCGTTGCACTGATCTTCAATATCGAGGAAGGTCCGCGCGTCCGTGTTAAGTCAATTGAGTTCACCGGCGATCGTGACGGGTTTTCGCAACGGCGATTGCGCGGCGCGATGAAGCTGGTCAAAGAATCCGGCTTAATCTCGACCTTCACTTCGAAGGACATTTACTTCAAAGAGAAGCTGCAGGATGACCTGGAACGCGTTCGCTTTTTCCTGGGCAGCAAGGGCTATCTGCAAGCCAAGATTGCCGAGCCACAGGTGGAAGACGCGGGCATGGTTTCAGGCGGCATTCCGCTGCCTATTCCCGGGTTGCATAAGACCGGCCCTGGCCTGAAGGTCATCATCCCAATGGAAGTCGGCCGCCGCTACAAGATTACCAAAGTTGATGAAAAAGGCGTGACGATCTTCCAGCCAGGCATCATCAAGGCCGTTTCCAGGTTGAGCGTCGGCGATTGGGTGGATGCCAAAAAGGTTCAAGACAACGTCTACAAAGGCATCAAAGACATCTACGGCACGCAAGGCTACATTCAGGCCAGCGTGGACTTCATTCCAAAGTTCATTGACAAAACTGCGGAAGAAGGCGAGATCGAAATCACCTTGGAGGTGGACGAAGGGCGCCAGTTCAGCTTGCGCCGTCTGGAATTCATCGGCAATACCAACACGCGCGACGTGGTTATGCGCCGTGAAGTGCTGTTGAACGAAGGCGACCCGTACAACAAACGCTACTGGGATTTGTCCATTTTGCGCCTGAACCAGTTGGGCCTATTCGACGAGGTTAAAGAAAAGGACGCCATCACCCGCACCAACGATCGCGATCAGACAGTGGACATTGACCTGCAGGTCAAAGAAAAGGGCCGTCAGGAGATTCAGTTGAACGGCGGCGTGTCTGGTTACGCGGGCAGTTTCTTTGGGTTGACATATTCGACCAACAATTTGCTGGGCTACGGCGAAGGGTTGAGCATTGGCGTGTCCGGCGGCAACCGGCAACTTTCGGCGAACTTTGGCTTCACAGAGCCATACTTCCTGGGCAAGCCTATCCAGTTAGGTTTTCAACTTTTTGCATCGAAGCAGCAGTACATCGGCAACGGCTACTACTTCCAGAACGCCCAGCAGATATTGCAATCCAGCTTCTTCGGGCTTTCTTCGATTGACGCCGACACGCTGTTTACGCAACGGTCGGCAGGCGGCAGCGTCAGCTTATCCGCGCCGCTGGCCGCCCTGACCAAACGGTTCCCGAATATTGGGCGCTTCGCGCGTCTGGGCTTGTCCTATTCGCTGTCAACCAGCAGCATCCAGGACCCGAATGTCAATCGCGATGCCGACCCGACCAATGATATTCCGGTCACCTATTCGCAGCCGAAAATCCTTACCAGCCGCATCACGCCTTCGTTCTATTACAGCACGAAGAACGCGCAACTTGATCCGACCAATGGCAAGAGCATTTCGCTAGGCTTTGCGCTGTCGGGCGGCATTTTGGGCGGCGACGTCAGCACGTTCGCGCCATCCTTCGAATTCCAGTACTTCAAGCCGGTGCTATTCCGGCGTTCGGAACATGCACACATTCTGGCGATGCGCTTCCGCGCCGATACTGTTCGCACGTTCGGCACGCCGTTTACGACTAACACGCTTTCGTTTGTCGGCGGCATTCCGCTTTATGAACGGTTCTTCCTGGGCGGCGAATATGACATTCGCGGCTACAACTTCCGTTCAATCGGGCCGGTCGTTCCAGCGGATTCGTACCTTTCGACGCGCAACGTCGTGGCGAAAATTCCAGACCCGGCTGATACAACCAAGTTCATTGATGCGCCGGCTGGCACGGTCAATCAAAGCGTGCTGCGCAATTACACGTTTGAATCGCCAAGCACCGTGACCTCTGGCGGAACTTGCACACAATCGCCTGACCAGGCAATCGGATGCAACGTTCTTCAGTCGCGCCGCTTCTTTACGCCCATTGGCGGCGACACGCAGTTCATCTATAACCTGGAATACCGCATACCCATCTTCAGCATGCTGTCGGTGGCGGCCTTTGGCGATGTGGGCACAGCCTTCAACGCGCGCAAGTATAAAGATCAGCTTTCGGTCACCAACTTTGTCAATCAGACGATCACACCCAGCGGCGTGACGCTGAACCCAGCGGGCCGCGTGGCAACGGCGGAAGAGTTGGCCAGCGCCCCACGCGACGTTCTGGGCAATGCAATCGGCTACCGCACGATCTTCCTGCAAGGCGATTCGCGCGATTACAGTCTGGTCCGCACGTCCGAACAGAACGTGAAATTCCTGTCCGACCTTCGCTCTTCGATGGGCTTGGAATTCCGTGTGCAATTGCCGGTCATCAACGTGCCGTTCCGGCTTATCTTCGCCTACAACCCGCAGGCGAAAACTGACGTTACTGATCCGACTGTGCTCTTTCTGGAACGGCGCACCGTTGTGCGCTTCAGCGTCGGACGAACATTCTAAAAGGTGGTTGGGGTTGGTGGTTGGTGGTTGGCCAATCCGATTTGCTGCCCGGCCATTAACCGCGATCATCAATCACCAACCACTACCGCATAGACTGGAGATTCCTTGAGAATGAAAACCAAGCTTTTACTGACCCTTGCTCTGGCGCTGCCGCTGACCGTGGTTGCAGGCGGCAACGCGCAGACGCTGGCACAGACTGGCGCCGCAGCAGGCGGGCCAGTGCCAAAGACAAAGATTGCGATTGTTGACGTCATGGCTTTCCGCGACAGCGTTGCCGAACTGAAAGTCAAATACGACAAACTGCAAACCGAATTCGCCCCGCGTTACCGCGAACTGGAAGCCATGCAGTCCAAGCTCGCTTCGCAGGAAAAGGTCCTAAACGAAAATCAAACCCTGACGCAGCAACAGGGGGCCAAACTCACGCAAGAGTTTCAAGAAGGCAAGAAAACCTACGAACGCATGGTGCAGGACGCGAAGGACATAGCCGCTAAACGCGAAGATGAAGAGACTGGGCCGATCAAAGAGAAGCTGAGCAAGTTCCTCGAACAATACTGCACAAAACACGGCATCTCTTATGTCTATGACGGACGCGCGCTGCAAGAGACCGGCATTATCATTTACGCGGCACCGGCAGCGAACGCCACCGACGATTTCATCAAGGAATATAACAAGGCGTATCCGGCCCAGGCAGCCAGCGTCAAGTAACGGTTCCGATATCCCCGGCAAACTTTCAGTTTGCCGGTCAAGTTTCCAATTCGGCCATCCGCGCCCAAACCGCTTGGTTGCCGGAGCTTAAAGACATTTTTTGTGAGGAGTTTGAAAAACATGAAGAGACTGATTTTTGCATCTGCCCTTATGACGCTGCTTTCACTCGCAGCATTCGCGCAAACACCAACGCCGCCTTCGCGCCCGGCTGGTAACACCGCCGCTCCGGCCGCCGCCGCTCCGGCAGGCGGAACTGGCGCGGAAGGCAAGCTGGCCTATCTGAACAGCGCGCGCTTCCGTGATGGAGTCAACGAACTGAAAGAACGGATTGACGCACTGAACAAAGAGTTCGAGCCAAGACGCAAGGAAGTGCAGGCGCTGGAAGAAGAGGTCAACAACCTAAAAAACAAGATTCAAACGCAAGGACAGACCGTCAGTGCGCAAGTCCGCAACCAGTGGCTGGAAGAAGGAACGCTCAAAGAGAAAACGCTGAAGCGCATGGGTGAGGATTACGAGGCCATGGGACAAAAGCGTTTGGCCGATGCTTATCAACCCGTTTCTGACAAGATCATGAAATTCCTGGACGGGTATTGCCAACAGCGTGGCATCGTCATGGTAATGGAAGGCGGCGCGGTGCAGCAGGCAGGCGTTCTGCTTTACGCTTCAAGCGCAACCGACATTACCGAAGACTTTATGAAAGAGTACAACAAGGTCAATCCGGGTTCTGGCGCAGCGGCTCCGAAAAAATAACGCCAGAAACAACGGGCGAGAATTAAAAGGCAAAAGTGAGAGATTCAATCGCACTTTTGCCTTTTGCC
>JBDSAM010000213.1:0-14531 GCA_039922135.1 Blastocatellia bacterium | reverse complement strand
CGCAAGACTGGCGAACTACCAAAGTCGTGATCCGGCCCGCCTTGATCGGGGCAATTTCCCACGCCCGGATTCCGGCAGCCCACCAGGAAGTTATCTTTGGCGGTTGCCTGGTTCGTCCACCTGACTTTTCCCGTCACCAAATCGAACGCCATGATCGCGTCAGCGTGGCCGGTCTCAACATCGGTGTAGGAATTGCCCGTGCCGGCATAGATCGCCTTGCGTTTCACATCAATGGTCGGCGCTGACCAGATTGCGCCTCCGGCTGGGCCATACATTTGCGTCCCGGTGGAATTTTTCTTGAATGGCTTCGCCGGGTCTTGAACCGTGAAGCTTTTCCAGAGAACCCTGCCCGTATAGGCGTCGAGTGCAATCAAGCTGCCACGGAAGGTGCAGCACTCATACTTATTGTCGCGCCCGGCAGTCTCTTCAAACGATGAAACTGGAACATAAATGCGATTTTGATAAAGAATCGGAGAGCCTGTAATGCGAGACAGAAAATGGTCTTCGATTTTCGTTTTCCATAACAGCTTGCCGGTCTCGGCATCCAATGCCTGCACGTTTGATTTCTCATCGCCGAAATAAAGCGCGAACTTTGCTTTCGACCCAGCGGGCGACGCGCCAACGCTCCCAACGCTTATTGCTGCGCGCACCGCCGCGCCAGCGTTCATCGTCCAATAGGTGCAACCCATCTGCGCGTTGAGGCTGTAGATGATTCCAACTTCGGTCGTCAGAAAAAGACGGTCGCCGATGATTGTGGGCTGCCCGGTCGCCATTGTTCCCGGATGCGCAAAGGCCCATTTGACCTTTAATTTCGGAACCTCTTCCGGCTTGATCCCCGGCATCGGCTGGTAGCGCGAATTGTCTAAGTCGCGCCCCCAACCGTTCCATTGCGGGCTGTTCAGGTTGATTGGCGCGGGCGGCGCTTTGCAAAGATTCGCGTTCAGGTTGGTTTCAACCGGCGCGCCGGGCTGTTTCCCAGTCAAATGAATCGCAAGCGCGCGAATCTGATCTGCGCTCAAACCAGACGCCTGTTGTTTCATCGAACCCGAAGTAAGCGTCTGTATTGCGTCTTCCGCAGAACGCCTTCGGATCAGGAAGAGCGGAGGAATGCGATCTTGTGCATTATCGTGACAGACTGCACATCTTTGCTTGTACAGCGCCTCGCCTTCTGGTGATGTCGCTGCGGCTTGCTGGGCTTGGGCGGTAATGCTGAGAATGGTCGTGCCGCTCTTGGCACGGAAAGAAATAGTAATGAAAACGATGCCGGCAAAAATAGCCCCGGTCAGAAGCAACCTGTTGAGTTGGCGTCCAGACATTTTCATTTGCTTTCTTTCGCAGGTTTCGGCCCGATGCTGCGGATGAAGTTGACGATCTGCCAGATTTGTTTCTCGTTGAGCTTCTCTTTATACGCCAGCATATCGCTCGATACACCGTCACGAATGGCGACGAAGATTTCACCATCTGTCGAACCGTAATCCCAAGTGTCGTCAGTCAGGTCAGAAGGCGTGCCACCGGATAACGCCATACCTCCATCACCTTTGCCATTCGGGCCATGGCACGAAGCGCAGTGACGTTTGTAGCTTGCCTTCCCGACTTCGATGGATTCAGCCGAATTCGCTTCGGGATTCTTGAGCTTCTGCGCTTCGGGGTTACGACGTGGTTCCTGCGCCTGAACCACCAGCCACGCAGCGGCAACAATAAAAATCATTGCCAGCCAGCGGCGCACAACAGCTTTGTTACTCCTGAGGTACATCAAAATTCTCCACCAGATAATCGGGATGCGCATCGCGCAGGTGCACGAACAGTTCGTGCACCAGATTGACGATCTTGTTCACCCCATACGCATACTGATTGTTTTTCACTGTCAGCGAAATGGAAACAACCCCTCCACGGTTCGAGCAGGAAACCTCTGCCCGCTTGCGATCCACTCGCCGATGCTCAGGCAGCACGCCGTCGTGCCGCTGCTGAAGGAAGCTTTTCAAATCCGCATACAAGGGTGAGCGCACTGGGACGCCAGGCAACAGTTGTTTGAAACGCAGCACGTGTTTCGCCGTATCCACGGTTAGTTCCATCTGGCGATGAAGCAGCCAGACGAATTTGAACTGCCCATTCTGGATTTCACTGAAGCCGCGAAACACGCCCCGGTCGGCGTAGCTTTGCAGGCTTTCCCTGATGACCTTTAACGTGCCTTTTGCCATTTTGTCAGTGGTTGTACGACATGCAGCCCGGTTCGACCGTGCCCAGAAAGCCCGGCTCGTATTGCTGTTTGACCCAGAATTCTTTCTTCGCCTGGCAGTTGATCAGCGAAGGGCGGCTCTCTTTGACGGCGATCTGATAACAGCGTTCCAGCGCCGCGCGGAAATCGCCCGGTTGGGTAATGTATTCGCCGTGCGCGCCCAAGCCTTCGGCGACCTTGTCGTAGCGCACGTTTTCCTGAAATAGATGCAGGCTCATTGTCACAGGACTGCGGCTGTTGCCCGACCAAGTGCCCCAGGCGTTGTTGTTATATACGATGACGATGATCGGCATGCGGTATTTCGAAGCGGTCTCCAATTCCATGATCGTGTAGCCGATGCCCGCATCGCCCGTTACGCAGATCACCGGAGCGCTTTTGTAAGGTGCTTGCACACTGATGCCGTGCCTTACCGCGACTGCCGCGCCGAAGGCATAACCGACATCCGGCCCAATCGCGCCATATTGGTATGCGCCGTTCAGAATCTGGCCCGGACGATAACCGCGCAGCCAGCGCCGGACGTAGCGCGCAACGCCGTAGCCGCCGGAAACGAAGGTCGTTTGCTCTTTGGGCAGTTTGCCGCGATACATAAAGTCGCTCAACTCTTTGGCAATGACCGCCGGATGCACGGCGTCGGTATAGCTCAAACCCTTCGCGTAATGAGCATCATTCTCATCTTCGAACTTTTTGCGTGCGGCGGCGATCTCCGCCACCCAAGCTTCGTGCTTCATCGCCGGTATCGCATCGGCCAGAGCTTCGAGCGCGGCCTTTTCGCAACTGACCATGCCGACATCAATTGGCAGATTGCGTCCGATGTCTTCAGGACACGGATCAATGCGGATGTATTTCGCGTCCGGCCCAAAAGCGAACTCGCCCACCGTCGGCATGCAATATTGGCCGACGAGCAACACAACATCGGCGCTGGCCAATGCACTGGGCGCGGCGTTGGCCGACAGCGGATGCGCATCTGAAAACTGGCCTTTCATTGCGCCGGATTCGACGACAGGAATCTGCGCTTTCTCGGCCAGCTTTTTCAGCGCGTCCCAAGCCTTGCTGTAAAAGACGCCATTCGAGGAAACGATGATCGGGCGTTGTGCCTGCTTGAGCAGATCAATTGCGGCGCTCAAGTCTTTCGGACCTGGATGCGGCTTGGCCGTGGTGCGGTATCTGGCCTTATCGTAAAAGTATTCCAAGTCCGCCGCCGATTTGAAGCTGGCGCGCGTGACTTCGGCGGGGAAGTCCAGATGCACAGGGCGCGGCACGCCTGAACGCAATTGCCGGAATGCATACCCGCCGTATTCGTGAATGCGTTTGGCCGTAATCAGCCGCTTGCCGTATTTCTTCAACCCTTCCGTCGTCGGTTGCTGATGGCCAAGTTGGATGCCTGCCTCGGTGTCTTCATTGACAATGGCCATGTTGCTGGCCAGCACCAGCACTGGCGAACGCGCGGCGTTGGCGGTGGCGATGGCGTTGATCATATCCGTGAAGCCAGGCCCTTCCGTGCCCGAAGCGGCGGCGACTTCGCCGGTCACCCGGCAGAAGCCATCGGCGGCGTGGCACATCGCGCCTTCGTGGCGGCCTGAATAGGTAGGGATGCCTTCCTGCGCAATGGCATTCACGATGGAGTAATTGCCCGGACAGGAGAAGAGCGCAGCCAGCCCTTCTTCTTTGCAGAGCCGCGCGAAGACCTGTGCGCCCGACATCGGAAAGTTCGCCTTGACCGGCGCGGCTTTTTCAGCCTGGGCGAATTCATCAGGGATTTTGATGGAGCGGGCATCAGCGTTGTCCACAGCGGCAGAGGCTTCGCCAGTAGTTAGAATGGCGGCTGCCGTGGTGCCAGCCATTGCTTTGGTAAGGAACTTTCTGCGAGAAACATCAGGTAAGGCATTGCTTTCGCCATCACCTTGCCGACCGGGCTGACTTGCACGACGGTTTTGATTCATAACTCTCCTTGTTTGCATTCTAGCTGTCGAGTCGAGATTGATTCTCGACTTCTCATGGCTCAGGTCCTGCTCAATTGCGGCAGACTTTCAATCCAAACCGATAAGATGTCAAGAGTGATGAACTTGAAACAGCATCTTTGGCTCTTTACACTATGCCGCCATGAAACTTACCCTTCCATCATTCGCCAAGATCAATTGGACGCTCGAAATTCTAGGCAAGCGCTCGGATGGGTATCACGAACTGCGCACGCTGCTGCAAATTATCAGCGTGGCGGATGAGTTGATATTTGAGAGAACAGAGCAGGGGATTGAGATCATTTGCGATCATCCAGACGTGCCGAGCGATGAAACGAATCTGGTGCATCGCGCGGCGCGATTGCTTGGCGATTTCGCTGGAATTGAACATGGCGTTCGCGTGACGATCCGCAAACGCGTTCCAACCGCCGCCGGGTTGGGCGGTGGCAGCAGCAATGCCGCCGTGACGTTGATAGCGTTACAGAAGCTCTGGCAAGTCAAACTTTCGCCGCGCGATCTGTTCAGCTTGGGCGCAAAGTTAGGAGCGGATGTGCCATTCTTTTTTCTGGGCGGGACTTGTTTGGGCGTGGGGCGTGGCGATGAAGTTTACCCATTGGCGGACATCAAAGCAGACAATCTTTTGCTCGTAAATGCAGGGATCGCGGTGTCCACGCGCGAAGTCTATGCGAACTTGTCTGCTCGGTTGACAAACCCTGAAGCCATCCCTAAGATGCCCACTTCTTTCGTGGCAGCTTACGAGACCATTACGACCCACGACGAGCAAATCAGGCTTCATAACGACTTGGAAATCCCGGTTCTGTCTCGTCATCCGCTGCTTGGTGAAATTAAAGAGCGGCTGAAGCGAGCGGGCGCAAGCGGTGTGCTGATGTCTGGCAGTGGTTCAACGGTTTTTGCGATCTTTGACAATGACCAAGCGCGCACAAGCGCACAACGCGAATTGAGTCAGCACGACTGGTGGTGCGCGCCTGCGCGCACATTGAGTCGTGATGAATATCGAATGTTTTACCCATCGGCTTGAGCAGGTAGGAATGCTCGCCAACAGGATTTTCGGCGTGACTCATGCGTAATCGCGCACCAATCAGGATAACCAGACAATGACAATTTGTTGGGGAGTCGCCAAGTGGTAAGGCAGCGGCCTTTGGAGCCGCCATCCGTAGGTTCGAATCCTACCTCCCCAGCCACTGATTAAGCGATGAGTGCCGAAGAACCGAAAGACTGGGTAAAGAGGGCGCTACTCATTATCAGTTCTTCAGCACTCATCGTTATTTATAGAGAGTCGTGAAGAGCCTGCAAATCTTTTCGGGCAATGCCCATCGCTTACTGGCCCAGGAAATTTGTGATTACCTGGGGATGGAGCTTGGCCGCGCCAACACAACGCGCTTTCCAGATGGGGAGTTTAACTTTCAGATTCTGGAGAATGTGCGCGGCGGCGATGTCTTCATCGTTCAATCCACTTGTCCGCCGGTGGATTCGCACCTGATGGAACTGCTGATTATGATTGATGCCTTCCGGCGTTCGTCGGCGGATCGCATTACCGCAGTGATTCCTTATTACGGTTACGCGCGCGGCGATAAAAAAGACAGGCCGCGCATTCCGATTTCGGCAAAGCTCGTAGCCAATTTGATCACGACTGCCGGTGCGCAGCGGGTGCTGACCGTTGATTTGCATGCGCCCCAGATTCAAGGCTTCTTTGATATTCCGGTTGATCATCTGTTTGCGGCGCCGGTGACGATTGAATACTTCACCAATAATCCGATTGAGGATTTGGTGGTCGTCGCGCCCGATCCAGGCGGTGCTGAACGCGCCAGGGCTTATGCCAAGCGGCTAAACGCCGACTTTGCCATCGTTGACAAACGCCGTGACAAATCTCAGCCAGGACATTCCGAGGCTGAGGTGATGAATGTGGTTGGCAATGTCGAAGGACGAAACGCCCTGATTGTGGACGATATGGTGGATACGGCGGGAACGCTGACTAAAGTCGCCGAAGCGCTGTCAAAAAAGGGCGCGGAAAGAGTTCTGACAAGCTGTGTGCACGCAGTGCTGTCAGGCGACGCGATTGATCGAATCTGCAAGTCGCCGCTTGAACGAATCGTGACGACAAATTCGATCCCGCCCAGGGATGGATGCGAGCCTCCTAGGTTTCAATACCTGAGCATTGCGCCGCTGCTGGCCGAAGCTATCAAATCAATTCACGATGAGTCTTCGGTAAGCAGGTTGTTTATCTGAAAGATTTGAGATTGAACCCAAAATTTACTGATCCTAACCGAGGGAAAGAGCGGAGTTTACGTTATGAGTTTCGAAACCAGCATTTCATTGGACGCAAAGAATCGTGATGAACGTGGCAAGAACGCTTCGCGCCGATTGCGCGCGGC
Source organism: Blastocatellia bacterium (assembly GCA_039922135.1). GTDB lineage: Bacteria > Acidobacteriota > Blastocatellia > RBC074 > RBC074 > RBC074. The sequence continues at coordinate 7,947 of JBDSAM010000213.1, read as the reverse complement.
GGGTCTGGTGCCTGTAACTGTTTATGGTGGAGGCCAGGATTCCACCAGCGCTACTGTCACCAAACGCGAATTCGCCTCGATCATTCGCAACCACGGCCGCAATACGATCTTCACGCTTGATGTCGAAGGCGCGCCCACAACGGTCAAGATTGCCGATGTGCAGATTGATCCGATCAAAGGCTTTTTGGTGCATGCCGACCTGATGCGCATTTCAATGACCGAAAAGTCCAAGTTTGAAATTTCAGTTAGGATCATCGGCGAATCGGAAGGTGTCAAGCTAGGGGGGGGCATTATGGACATCCCGACCCACTCGATCGAAGTCCGGTGCCTGCCAGGCGATCTGCCCTCAGTGGTCGAAGTGGACGTGACCCCGCTCGGTCTGGGCGACCACTTGAGCGTTAAGGATTTGAATCTTGGTGATAAAGTCGAAGTTCTGACCGATCCGGACTCTGTGATCGTCAATATTGTTGCGCCGCGCGCTGAGGAAGAACCAGTCGCGGCTGTTGCAGAGGCGCCAGTCGAGCCAGAAGTCGCCAAGAAGGGCAAGACTGAGCCGGAAGCCGCCAAGAAGGGCAAGACCGAAGAGAAGTAGTTACTGCATAATGCGGATTGTAGATTTGTTGATTGTCGCGATCCGCAATCGCAATTGTATGTGGTTGATCGTCGGTTTAGGCAATCCCGGTCAGAAGTATGAGTGGACGCGCCACAATTGCGGCTTTCTGATCATTGACGAATTAGCGCGGCGCGCAGGACGCGAAATTCGCACGCCTGAATGCCAGGCTCTGACAGCGCGCGTGACGGTTGACGGACAGCAGGCATTGCTTGCCAAGCCGCAAACGTTCATGAATCTGAGCGGTGCTGCCGTCGCCGCATTGAAACAGAAGCACGAGATCAACGATCTTTCCAATGTGCTGGTTATCAGCGACGATCTCGCATTGCCGTTCGGGAAATTGCGAGTTCGGCCCAAAGGAAGCGCGGGCGGCCAGAATGGTTTGAAGTCAATCATCTCCAAGCTAGGCACGCAGGAGTTTCCGCGCTTGCGACTTGGCATCGCGCCAGAGCATCAAATTGCTAGTGCCTCTGACTTCGTACTTTCGGAATTCCCGAAGAAAGATCGAAACGCGCTTGCCGAACAGGTAGCGCTGGCGGCAGACGCCGTCGAAGTTATTTTGAAAAAGGGCATCGTGGAAGCGATGTCGAAATACAACTAAGGGTGAGGTCGGGAGACGAGCGAGATATTTTTTCTCCCCATCTTCCATCCCCTCATCCCTCCTTGCTTGCTGGCGATGCGCTGGCAGGCTTTATCATCCACAAGGAGAACTCAATTGAGAACTTTTGAACTGATGTTCATCTCCTCGCCGAATACCATCGAAGAGGATATCAACAAGCTCATTTCCCTGATCGAACACGCCGTCACGGATCGCGGCGGCCAAATCACCAAGATTGAACCTTGGGGACGCCGCAAGCTAGCCTACCGTATTGATAAATTCGACGAAGGCATCTACACCTTGCTGCACATCGAAGGCACAGGCCATGAGATCGCCGAAGCCGAGCGTCGTTTGCGTGTGACAGACCACGTCATTCGCTACATGTCCATACGCACCGATGAAGATCTGAAGCGCGCCGCCAAGGTCAAAGCGAAACGCAAGAACACTCTTGCTCCGCGTAACACCGACGACGACTTTGGAGGCGATTTCGATGCCGACGACGAAAACGGGTTTTAGCACTTCGATTAACCCCGGTAGATTGGCTCCGGCGCGCACATAACTTTGCGCGCCCATTGCGATTTGGAGAAACGTTATGGCTGATATGGAAAATGACGACAGAAACGATCGGAATGACCGGAATGACAGAAACGGCAGATTCTCCGGACGATCGGGACGACACTCGCGCCGCCGCCGCGTTTCGCGGTTGACTGCGGATCGGATTGATTACATTGATTACAAAGATGTGAAGTTGCTGCAAACCTTCATTGCCGAAAATGGCAAGATTTTGCCGCGCCGTCTGACCGGCGTTGGGGCCTGGCAGCAACGCAAAGTGACCGAGGCCATCAAGCGCGCGCGCAATCTGGCGCTGTTGCCTTACACGAAATACTAGATGTTTGTAGCGCCGCCTTCAGGCGGCATTCGGCTAAAGCCGTTACTACGAACGAAGGAGTTTAAGCTATGCCAATGATGGAACTTTTGCTCAGGGAAGATGTGGAGAATCTCGGCATGCGCGGCGAATTGGTCAAGGTTCGTCCCGGTTATGGGCGCAACTACCTGCTACCGCGTGGAATAGCCATTCAGGCGACGCCGGGAAATGTCAGACAGATTGAAATGCAGCGCCGTTCGCTGCTGAAAAAAGAGGCCGTTGACCGCGATAGCGCGACGCAACTGGCCGACTTGCTGAAAGAGCTTACGCTTGTGTTTGACCGTAAAGTCGGCGAACACGGCATGCTATATGGCTCGGTCACCACGATGGACATCGCCGAAGCCTTCGCCGCCAAGGGCTTCGAGATTGACCGTCGCAAGATTCAACTGAAAGATCCGATCAAAGAGCCGGGCGATTTTGAGGTGTCCGTTAAGCTTCATCGCGAAGTCACGACCAACGTTAAGGTTGTGGTCAAAAACGAAGAATCAACTCAGTAAGCGGCGACTTTCAAATCGTCCGGATAATTACGGCCTATAATTACGGCGGAGCAATGAGCGAACCGGCTCGTCGCTCCGCCGTTTTCTCGCTGTCATCCTTTACGCCGCCGCCCCCGATATAGAACCAAACCCCGCCCGCAAATTTTGGTGTCTCGTTATGGCAAAGCAAGACTCCGGCAAAGACTTCACCCTGGAAAAATCGCTGCCGAGCAGCACTGAAGCCGAGCGGCTGATCCTGGGCGTAATCCTGCTCGACAACATCACGATCAACCAGGCCGTCGAACACCTCAAGCCCGATGATTTCTTCCTTCCGTCTCACCGCCGCATTTATGACAAGATGGTCAAGCTCTACGAACAAGGCCAGGCGATTGACCCGCTGACCTTGCAGGAAGAGTTGCGCCGCGCTGGAGAATTGGATCAAGTGGGCGGCCCGGCCTACATCGCGTCGCTGTTTGACGGCGTGCCGCGATTCTCGAACATTGAGAACTACACAAAACTTGTCAAAGGCAAGTCCCTGCTGCGGAGGCTGATTAGCGCGTCGAATCAGGTCATGCAGTCGGCCTTCGACGAAGAGGATGAGCCGGAAGAAATTCTGGATCGCGCTGAGCGCCTGATACTTTCCATCGCCGAAGACCGGATTAAACAAGGCTTCGTTCACATTGGCGAGGTTGCCGAGAAACAACTCCGCGTCATCGAAGAGATCTCCGGACACGGCCAGCTAATTACCGGCATTGCCACCGGCTTTACCGATCTCGATTACATGACGTCAGGCATGCAGCGCGGCGATCTGGTGATCGTTGCTGCTAGGCCGTCAATGGGCAAGACCGCGTTCGCGTTGAACATCGCGCAGAATGCCGCACTCGGCCAGGATTCGTCAGGGCGTCGCCACGAAGACCGGACTCCGGCGGTGGTCGGCGTCTTCTCGCTGGAAATGAGCAAGGAGCAGCTTGTTCAGCGCATGCTCTGTTCACAGGCGCAAGTGGATGCACATCGGCTGCGCAGCGGAATGCTGGGCAAGGATGACTGGCGCAAGCTGGCGCTGGCCGTCGGCGAATTGTCCGAAGCGCACATCTACCTGGACGACACGCCTGGCATCACCACGCTGGAAGTCCGTGCCAAAGCGCGACGATTGAAGAATGAGCAAAAGAAACTTGATCTGCTGATCATTGACTACCTGCAGTTGATGACCGGCAAGGGGCGCAGTGAATCGCGCCAACAGGAGGTCTCGCAGATTTCGCGCGAGTTGAAGATACTGGCCAAAGAGCTAAACGTACCGGTGATCGCCCTCTCACAACTTTCGCGCGCGCCCGAAATGCGCACCGGCAATCACAAACCGCAGCTTTCAGACTTACGCGAGAGTGGATCTATTGAGCAGGACGCCGACGTCGTGATGTTCATTTACCGCGAAGAAATTTATAAGCCGGAAACCGAGAAGCAGAACATCGCCGAGATTATTATCGGTAAACAGCGCAACGGCCCTATAGGCAGTGTCGAACTGGTCTTTCGCAAAGCTCTCACCCGCTTTCACGATCTGTCGCGCGAGGCGATGTAACCAATCGTGTTGAATGGTTGGCAATCTTTCCATGCCGCAAAATACGCATCAGCGCCCAACCTGGGCGGAAATCTCTCTCTCCGTGTTAGCGGATAATTACCGTACGGTCAAAGCTCACCTCGATCACAATGTTCAGTTGATGGCTGTTGTAAAAGCCAATGCCTACGGCCACGGTGCCGTACGCTGCGCCCGCGCGTTGGAAGCGGCGGGCGCGGACTGGTTTGGCGTGGCGCTGATAGAAGAGGGAATTGAATTACGAGAAGCGGGAATTGCACGACCTGTCTTTTGCGTCGGCGGATCCTGGCAAGGGCAAGCGGAAGACGTCATTAAGCATGATTTGACGCCCGCCCTCTTCCGGCTAGACGCCGCTGAAGAATTGAACGCACGGGCACGCGAGGCCGGACGAATCGTCAGGTATCACCTAAAAATAGACACTGGAATGGGAAGGCTTGGCGTGCCGTTCGCGGAAGTCGCGGCGTTCGCGCGCGAGTTAAAGCGGTTGGATTACATCAAGCTGGATGGGCTGATGACGCATCTGGCCGACGCTGATGGTTGTCAGACCGCCTACACCGAAAACCAGATTGAGAAATATCAGGAAGCGTTGTGCCTCTTGCGCGAGCTTGGTCTTGATCCGGCTTGGCGACATTTGGCGGCCAGCGCGGGTGTTCACGCTTACCCGCAGGCGCACGGCAATCTGGCGCGAGCAGGCGCGACGCTTTATGGGCTGACGCGCGACGTGCTGTCGCCAAATCTGGAGCCGTTCGCCGTCAAACCAGTGATGTCGCTGCATTCGCGCATTGTGCTGCTGAAGACAGTGCCTGCTGGAACATCACTCGGCTATGGCTGTTCATTCGTTACCGAACGCGAGAGCCGCATAGCGACGATTCCCATCGGTTATGCCGACGGCTTTCATCGCGCGCATTCGAATAATGGGCGCGTGATCGTGCGCGGGCAATTCGCGCCAGTCGTCGGACGCGTCAGCATGGATTTGACGATTCTGGATGTAACGGATGTGGATGAGATATCGCTAGGTGACGAAGTAATCTTGATCGGTGAGCAAGGCGGATTGCGGATTTCAACGGAAGACGCCGCCGCGCAGATTGGCACAATCTCTTATGAGATCGTCACCAGCGTCTCAGCGCGCGTGCCTCGTGTTTATAATGAATCAGGATTTAATCTTGCGCCGTAAGCTCAGCAGCCGCAGCCTCATCCAGCATCCATAGCAACTGGCCATTTACGGGATGAATCAATTGGCTGGGATATTTCTCCGGTTGACGATCACCTTCAAGCACCTCTTTTAAGATCGCCGCTTTGTCTTCGCCCGCAATCAGGAAGATCACATTTTCGGCATTGTTAATTGCCGCCGCAGTCAGCGTGATACGGTAGGTTTGAAACTTTTCGACATGGTTGGCGACAGCGATTCGATCCTCAAACTGCAAAGCCGTCGTGCCGGGGAATAGTGACGCCGTATGGCCATCCGCGCCCATGCCCAGAAAGACCAGATCAAACCGCGGCAAGTCAGAATTGAAGAATTGCCCGATTGTGTCTGAGTAATTTGCGGCTGCGCGGTCGTGGTCTTCGTCTTCGGCGGGGATGCAAAAAATGTTTTCGCGCGGGACGGCAATTTTGCTCAGCAAAGTTTCATTCGCCATCCGGTAATTGCTGTCGGCGTGATCAGGCGGCACGCATCGCTCATCACCCCAGAAAAAGTAGATCCCCTGCCAGGGCAAAGCATCAGCGAACGGCTTTCCGGCCAGGATTGAAAACATCGCCTTGGGCGTTGAACCGCCGGAAAGCGCGACCGCGAAGCGCCCGCGTTCCTGGATGGCTTGTTCCGCCAGGCTGGCGAATCGCATTGCTGCCGCCCAAGCGAGTTCTTTTGCGTTGTCGTAGATTTCTAGTTCGTTCATTTGCCGCAGCTTTTACTTCACCGCTGCGCAATGACGCAAGCTGCGCCGTCGCGGTGCCCGTTGCTCTGAATGACTTTTACTTCCTGGAAGCCAACCCAACGAACCAGCCCAGCGATCTCCTCCACCTCTTCGCGTTGGAATCCGGACGTCAGCGTCAGTGGTTTTTGTATCCGCAAGCACAGGGCCAGTAAACCGCCCGGCTTGAGTACGCGCTGAACCTCACCGAGGTTGAATTCTGCCTGGGGCCAATGTTGATAATTATCCACTGACACCACTTTGTTGAACCGGGCGTATTCGTACGGGATGCTGGAAACGCTGCCTTGCCAGAGTTCGATGCGGCCCGCCTTGATGAGTTCGCGGTTCTGTTTGGCCGCATGGCTAACCATCACGTCAGAAGGATCAATCCCTGCAATCATGCCCTGATGCGCGCGTTCGGCGATCAGCCGGATGGCGTGGCCATGCCCGAAGCCGACTTCCAGCACCTGATCTTCCGGTTGCACGCCGAGTTGTTCAACAGCGAAGCGGTTCATCTGCTCGTTCTTTATTGCCGCCATTGGGCTAGCCAGCCAGCCGGGAAGCAGGGAACAGGAACGAGGAGATTCGATTAACGGTTGAGTTAGGTGAAAGTGCGAATTCATCAGTTGTTCCTTTCGAGTGTGGTTAGGGAAGCACGAGTTGGATGCCGTCACTTCAGCGTTTTCAGCATCCGTTGCCATTGCTCGCTTTCGAAGAACGCGCGCACGTTGCGTAAAGTTTCCGCTGCCTCGCGCATTTTTTGGTCAGAGACACCAACGCCGGATTTCGAGAGCAACTTGTGTTCGCGGCGATTCATTGCGTCCACAGTCTTCTTGCCCTGCGGCGTCAGATGGATGAACGGAGATCGTTTGTGAGCCGGGTTCTCAACGAGTTTGATGTAGCCCGCGTCAACCAATTGATTGACGAGCGCCTGGATGCTCTGCCGCGAGACCGAACGGCCCCGCGCCATTTGTGGCACAGTCTGTTCGCCATGTTTATCCAAACTACGAAGCAGGCTGCGCAATCCGCCGGACATCTCGCCTTGATGATGAACCTCTTCAGCGACGATCTTCAGCCGATGGAAAAACAGCGAAGTTTCATTGATCAAAACGTTGAAAGCTGACTCTTTATTCTCCGATTCAACCGTTTTACTGGCGGGGACGATCTTTTTTTCTTTATTCATTGTTCTGTTGTTTCAACGACAAGCAGTTTGTCATTGTGACAATAAGCTTGTCAATTTGAATTTTTCGGCAATAGTGGTTTTTTGGGTTGTTCGCAGCCGATCTGGCTATGCCGGATCAAAAGGCGAGGATATTATCCAAAAAAGCCGGGATCGCTTTTTGAGTTCACTGAGACAAGATATAGTTGAATCAAGAAAGGCCCCTGCAACCAACTTGGCAATTACGTAAATAGGAGAATTAAGAAATGAGTTCGGAACGCGATAGGAATGCTTCTCGCAGAGAGTTTCTGCAAACCACGATCGGCACCGCCATCATTGCCGGGATGGGTGCCAATGCATTGGCGCAAGAGAAGCCAGAGCAGGGAAAAAATGCGGGGCCGTTGAAAGTCAGCATCTTTTCCAAACATCTGCATTGGCTGGAATGGGAAGCGATGGCACAGGTGGCAGCGGAGATTGGCTTCGACGGCGTTGACTTGACGTTGCGCAAGGGCGGTCACGTCGAACCGGATCGCGCCGAACAGGATTTGCCAAAGGTTGCTGAGATCATTCGCAAAGCAGGGCTTGTGCTGCCGATGGTCACTGCGGGCATTGTGGACATCACGACGCCACAAGCCGAGACAATGATGCGCGCAATGCACAGCGTCGGCGTGAAGCAATACC
>JBDSAM010000212.1:0-5416 GCA_039922135.1 Blastocatellia bacterium | reverse complement strand
GGCATCAGCGACGGCAACAAACACAACCACGAAGACCTTCCCATCCTACTGGCCGGTCGCGGCGGCGGCAGTTTCAAACCGGGCCGCCACATCGTTTATCCGAAAGGTACGCCGCTGACCAGCTTCTACCTGACGCTGCTGGATCGCCTGGGTGTGCAGCCGGAAAAGATTGGCGACAGCACGGGCAAAGTCGAACATCTGACTGGCGTGTAGCGAATAGACGGAACTTTCAGACAGGGTGACTAGACCAATCCTGAACAATCCTGTTCATCCTGTCTGAAACGATTGCTGGCTTCACCTTCCCCTCTTCACTGACAAAGGAAAACTTATGCTCAAACGAAGTGCTGTCATCACGGCTGCGATTGTCTGTATTCTGCTGGCCACAGCCGCAAGAGCCGAGATGCGCAAGGACATCGAATTCGCCAAACCAAATGGCTTCAGCCTGACGCTGGACGCTTATGTGCCCGACGGCGCAGGGCCTTTTCCCACCGCAATCATTGTTCACGGCGGAGGTTTTGCGCGTGGCGACAAACAGACCTATGTGCCGCCCTTGTTTGAACCACTCAGCCAGGCTGGCTTCACCTGGTTCACGATCAATTACCGGATGAATCCGCAGTTCAAGTTTCCCGCGCCGATTGATGACATCGAAGCCGCCATCGCCTTCGTCAAAGCCCACGCCAAAGAATACAAGGTGGATCTGAAGCGCGTCGTGTTGATCGGCGAATCAGCGGGCGGTGCGCTGGTTTCATTCGTCGGCGTCAAAAATCAAAGCGCGATCAAGCTGGCTGCCGTGGTGCCGTTTTATGGCGTTCACGATTGGCAGCAGCGTGCCGAAGAAGAAGCCGCGGGCAAAGTGGGCGCGAGCATCTGGCGCGAATTTTTCAGCGTTCCGCCGGGCAATTCGCCTGAAGCCATCAAGCGAATGAAGGAAGTGTCCGCCGCGACCTACATCAAAAAAGGCCTACCGCCCTTTCTGCTGATTCACAGCACGACGGACGAACAGGTTCATTATCAACAGTCGGTCGTCATGCAGCGGCGAATGCGACAGGCGGGCAATGTTTGCGATCTGATCACTGTCGAAGGCGCAAAACACGGACTGGCTATCGTCACTCAATTCTCCGATACCAAAGTGCAGATGATTGCCTGGTTGAAGAAGACGCTCAAACTGAAATAGCGGGCAATGGTCGGTAATTGCCGCAGGTACGCACGCGTGCCCGGGCAGGAGGCTTTATGCGTGGATCACGGAAAATGCTTTTGGCGGCGGGCCGGGTCTTGACCGGCATCGCGTTGGCGCTGGTCGTCGGTTGGCGGGGCGAATCCGCCATTGGGCAAGGAACAGCCGCGGACGCCAAACTGCCCACGCTGTTTCTGATTGGCGATTCAACCGTCAAAAATGGCGCGGGCGACGGCGCGAACCAACAGTGGGGCTGGGGCGAACCCATCGCGGCTTACTTCGATTCGACGAAGATCGGGGTTCTGAATCGCGCGCGCGGCGGTCGCAGCAGCCGCACCTTTTTGACCGAAGGATTGTGGGAACAGGTTCTGTCGGCCATGAAGCCGGGCGACGTTGTGTTGATGCAGTTCGGCCACAACGATGGCGGGGCGATCAACGACGATTCACGCGCGCGTGGCTCCATCAAAGGCACGGCCGAAGAGACACAGGAGATTGACAATCTGCTGACCAAAAAGCACGAAGTCGTTCACAGCTTCGGCTGGTACCTGCGCAAATACGTCGCCGACACCAAAGCCAAAGGCGCGACGCCGATCATCTGTTCGCCCATCCCCCGCAAGATTTGGAAAGACGGCAAAATTCCGCGCGATCAATACGGGCGCTGGGCCGAAGAGGTGGCGAAGTCTGAAAAGGTCGCCTTCATTGATCTGAACGACATCATCGCGCGCCAATACGAAGCAATGGGGCCGGAGAAAGTCGAACAGCTGTTTGCCGACGAACACACGCACACCAGCCTTGACGGCGCCGAAATCAACGCGGTCAGCGTCATTGCCGGATTGAAGCTGCTGAAGCCAAATCCCCTGTATGCGTATTTCTCCAAAAAGGCCGGAGCCGTAAGTGCGCGGGCGCTTACGTCGTTAGGGCGCAGGGTTTTTGGAGCGAATTTTGGCGAAGGCCTGATGATCGGGACTCAAGTGTTGCCAACGACGTTGTATAGCAAGGAGCGAGGTTACGGATTTGAACCCGGCGCCAGCATTGTCAATGCGACTGGAGGCGTATCCAGCGAAAAGCCATTTTTCTTTTCCGTTGCGCTGCCCGAGGGGAATTATCGGGTGCAAATCTCCTTGGGCGATTTGAAAGAGGCCACAAGCACAACGGTCAAAGCCGAACTGCGCCGCTTGATGCTGGAGAAAGTCGAAACCGCGCCGGGAAAATCCGCTTCGCCTGTGTTCACGGTCAATGTGCGGACACCGCAGATTTCCGGAGGCGGGGAAGTCCGGTTGAAAGACCGCGAAAGAACTAGCGAATGGTGGGCGTGGGACGAAAAGCTGACGCTGGAATTCAACGGCCCCCACCCAAGCATTAAGGCCATCTCGATCCACGAAGCCTATGTGCCGACGATTTACCTGCTTGGCGATTCGACCGTTTGCGATCAGCCGTCCGAACCGTACAACAGTTGGGGACAGATGCTGACGCGGTTTTTCACGCCAGACGTGGCTGTCGCCAACCACGCCGAATCAGGCGAATCACTGCGAAGCTCGCTGGGCGCGCACCGGCTTGACAAGGTACTGAGTCTAATTAAGCCCGGCGATTACCTCTTCATTCAATACGGCCACAACGACATGAAAGAAAAGGGCGAAGGCGTCGGCGCGTTCACGACCTACAAATCCGACTTGAAAACGTTCGTCGCCGAAGCGCGCAAACGGGGCGCGACGCCCGTGCTGGTGACTTCGATGAATCGCCGCACCTTTGACGCGAGTGGCAAGATCACCAACAGCCTTGGAGATTATCCCGAAGCCGTGCGCCAGTTGGCGAAAGATGAGAAGGTCGCGCTGATTGATTTGAACGCGATGAGCAAAACGCTTTACGAAGCTTTGGGGCCGGAAAAATCCGGCGCGCTCTTTAAAGAAGGCGATGGAACGCATCATAGCAATTACGGCAGCTACGAATTGGCCAGGTGCGTTGTCGAAGGAATAAAACAAAGTAAGCTGGAACTCGCTTACTATTTGTGGCTCGATGTACCGTCCTTCGATCCGAAGAAGCCTGATTCATTCGACAGTTTCAACATGCCCGCCAGCCCGCGCGGCACGACTGTCAAGCCGCTTGGCAATTGAAAATGTGAATCGCAGGCAATAGTAGATTCGAGAATAAAAGGAGAAGTACATATGAAACTGATGGTTCGCACCTGGCGGCACGCGCGGTTGCTGCTTCCGTTTTTGCTGCTGGTTTGGATCGCGCCTGCGCCTGTGGCCGTCGCGCAAACGGCGGCAAAGCAGCCGGAGAAGATTGAAAAGCCGGAAAAGACAGACGGATTGACGGCGGCGGAATTTTCCCGCCTGAGCCGGGAGTTTTCAGAAGACGGAGGCTACTTCCGCTCGGATAATTTCACCTCGAACGAAACGCCGTACCTGCACATTGTGGACAAGCTGAAACAGCTTGGCGCAAACGGTGGAGCGTATCTGGGTGTTGGGCCGGAACAGAACTACACTTATATTTCCAAGATTCGCCCGCGCATTGCCTTCCTTTTCGACATTCGCCGTCAGGCAATCATCCAGCATTTGATGTACAAGGCGGTCTTTCATCTGTCGCCGACGCGCGCGCAGTTTCTTTCGCGGTTGATCAGCCGCCCGCTGCCGAAAGAGAAGCCATTTGCCGCTGATGCGCCGATTGAAGAGCTGACGGCTTACTTTGCCCAGGCTTCGGCGGATGAAAAGGCATATGCCGCCAATCTGGCAATCATTCGCAAAACAATCCAGGAAGACTTTCAATTTCCTCTTTCCGAAGCAGACCAGAAAAGCCTGGATTATGTGTACAGCAGCTTTCGCGATATGGGCCTGAATCTTTCCTATCAGATGGGGCAAATGGGCGGCGGCGGCGGTTTTGGCGGGGGAGGGTACTTTCCCAATATGAAAGATCTGATTTTGCAGACGGATTTGAACGGCAAGCAGGGAAACTATCTGGCCAGCGTGGGCGATTACGAATTTATACGCGGCATGCACGAAAAGAATTTGATCATTCCAGTAGTCGGCAATTTCGCGGGCAAAAAAGCCATCGCTGCCGTGGGCGATTACTTGCGCAAGAATAGCTTTACCGTGACGGCTTTTTATCTTTCCAATGTGGAACAGTATCTGTTTATGGATGGAATCTTTGGGGACTTCGCCGCCAACGTCAAAAAGCTGCCGATCACGGACAAAAGCTTGTTAATCCGCTCGGCATCCGGTCGCAATTCCGCGCACCCGGCGCGCCTGCCAGGCCACCGGTCGGCAACGCTAATGCAAAAGATTGCCGTCTTTAACAAAGATTTCGACGAAGGACAATTCAAGACATACAACGATCTGCTGCTGACGGATTACATCGCGGCGGAGAAGCCGTAAAGCCCGCATGCGTTATCCGCAAGAAGATTCAATGACAGGTCAAAGGAAGACTAAATCTATGAAACCGACCCAAGCGTTTATCTCGCTCCTACTTTCGTTGGTCGTGGCTGTGGCTGCTTTCGCGCAAGCCAACCAGCCGCAGGAAAACTATCCAGTTCATCCCGATTCGCAAGTGCAGCCCGACGTGCCCAAAGGCGAAGTGATGAAGTTCACGTTCGAGAACTCGAAAATCTTTCCCGGCACTTGGCGCGAATATTGGGTCTATGTGCCCGCGCAATACACGCCAGACAAGCCTGCGTGCGTGTATGTCAATCAGGACGGCATTCAGTGGGGTGCGCCGGTCGTCTTCGACAACCTGATTCACAAAAAAGAAATGCCCGTGACCATCGGCGTCTTCGTGATGCACGGCAAAGTGCGCGCGGTGAATGCAGACGCGGCGCTTGATCGTTTCAATCGCAGCTACGAATACGACGGGCTGGGCGACAGTTACGCGCGGTTCATCCTGGAAGAGATTCTGCCGGACGTTGAAACAAAGAAGACTGCTGATGGCCGTGCGATTCGCTTGTCAAAAAGCGGCAATGACCGTGCAATCGGCGGTTCTTCCAGCGGCGCAATTGCTGCGTTCACTGCCGCCTGGGAACGGCCCGATGCCTTCAGCCGCGTCTTCAGCACGATTGGCACGTACGTCGGATTGCGCGGCGGGCAAAATTATTCGACGGTGATTCGCAAATACGAGCCGAAGCCTATCCGCGTTTTCTTGCAAGATGGTTCGAACGACCAGAACATTTACGGCGGCGATTGGTGGATGGCGAATCAGGCGATGGAACGCTCGCTGGTGTTTTCGGGATATGAAGTCAGCCACGTCTGGGGC
>JBDSAM010000211.1:0-11711 GCA_039922135.1 Blastocatellia bacterium | reverse complement strand
CTCGGTTTCGGTTCATAGTCAGCATTTATAATCAGCAAGGGCATAACAGCATGGGCCTAATCAGCAAAGGCAAAAGAGGGTTCGTCCAAATTCACTGCGCGGCTTTCAAATCTGCGTCAAAGAGTTTCGTCAATCCCGCGCCACGATTGTCTTCATCAGCCAGCACCATCAATATGCTACTCCATGGCTTGATCTCTTTTGCTCTTCCAGTGGCGATAAATATAAGGTTCGGCTCAGCCTGTGTGCGAACACCGCCAACCTTCTCATCTCGTACCTTCCATTCAGCATTAAGCCCGGATGGTAGCCGGGCTGACAAAGCACGGCGGAGCACTTCTCCGTAATATGCCGTCAGTTCTTGAAAGACATGCGGATCGGTCTGAGCGGTCGTATGCGAGCCGTGATAACCGGCAATAAAACTGTCCACTCGGCGCAGGCTGGCGCGCGAATAATCCAGCTTCGCGTGCAATCGCTTTTCCAGTTTCGCGACCAGCATCGGAACATCAGCAACAAAGAAGCGGCCATCGGGAATTAAGTCTTCCAGTGCGTGACGCGGCCTTATAGTTTCTTTAAGCGCGGCTTCAGATTCGTACAACAATCCGTATCCAGGCACGGTCAAGGGTTTGCCACCACGTGCGCGGTTAGTCGTCGTCAGCGGATAGAAAAGCTCCAGCACACGGCCATCGCGCAAACGCGTGCGCGTGAATCGGCCAGATTGCTTGTCCAGATTGCCTTCCTTCTCGTTTGTCAAAAGCTTTTGCGCCTCGGCGAAGGTGAGACGGCGCGAGGTAGCAGGCATAGCTTTCGGCTTCAACTGCTGAGCAATCGCAATTGGCCTAATGGGAATGAGGATGGTGATGAGAAGACTGAAGATGAAACAAATAAGTGGCGAGAAACGATAAGCTTTGAACAGCAAGCAAGTACCTCTCAGAGAAAACTTGTTCTGGAATGATCAGACGTCAAGAGTTGTGGAACGTCGCCAGTTGTCATCTTTGCGCCGGAGTCATTCGAGCAATCTTTCCGGCTTCGGCCATTGCCGGTGTCGGTGCCGCATCCGCGATCTCAAAATCGTGGTGCGTGACGTAAGTAATATTAACGGGTTGATTATCTTTCACTTCGGCGCGCAATAAGACCTGAAAGAAGGGCGCGTGTTGCGCTTGCCCGGATTGTTTGCGGCATTGTTCCAAATGTTGATTAAGCTGGCGCAGGTACTCAGGATCAGTCACATATTCAGCCACTGCCAGCGTCGCCCAGGTGTCACTGCCGCTTAAAATAATAATCCGGCGCTGTTGAAGCTTTCCTGGCCATACAGTGATGACTGCATGGACCTGGGCATTCGTGCCGCCGTAAGTTTCTGGTTCGCCCAGGCGCGGGCACAAATTTAGCACCATGCCGGTCACGTCGGGATTGATGTCGAAATCGGAAGGATATGGCAGATCTTTGGCCAGCGTGTGAAAGCGCATCGAAGAGAGAAAAACAATATTGGCGTTCTTCACCTCATTCCAGCCGACCATTCGACTGCGCGCGACACGTAAGTTGTTCGCCGACTGATCAAAGAATCGCGTCAGTAAATGAACGCCGTGCGTTTCACCGACACCGGTGTATACCTCCACCGGTTTGAAAGCCAGATGCGATGCTTTCCGCAAAGACATCAGCCTTGAGCCAGCGTCCATTTCTTGCGGCGAATTGGTTTTGACATCGCGCAAGTAAACGCCGTCCGCGACAAAAAATTGCGGCGTCCCATAAGCCAAAATGTTTTCCACACCTGGCTCCAGGAATTTCCCCCACAAGGGCAGATATGCAGCATCGGCCTCGGCTTTATTTGCCGACTGAGCAATTCCTTTTCCCACCGCTCCTGCCTCCTTCCCAAAGGGCCATACTGATGCTGTTGCCACCCCTAGGAGAAAGGTCATCGCCACCCATCCTAGCGTTTTCCAGCGAAAGCCATGGTTGCTTACCGGAAACGGCACAGGCAGATGTACTTCGCCTGGAATCGGCGTCATAACAGCTTCCAGATGAGTGACAATCTTACCTGCCCTTAAAGATCGACGGTGAAATTGCGGAATATAATGCCCTTTCGGCATTTCGATGATGATTTCGTCCAATAAACCTTCATCTTCATAATAGCTCGCCAGCCGCTTGCGCAGCACATTGGCCTGTACGCGAACAACAGCATCTTTGCGAGGATCGAAATCGCTACCGCGATGAAATACATCCACTCCAATGCTGTACTCTTTCAATTCCGATTCAGCTCCTTCCAACTTTTTCGCTATTGTGTAGCGCAAGAACTTTTCCAGGCTCTTCGCTTGGCGCAAGTGTTTGCTGTCCAGGATTAATACCAACTGCTGGTTAATCTGTTCAGCACTTATCCCGTCTATTACTAGCTGGTGGTCTTGAACCCAGTCTTCCCGCGGTATTGATATTTGATTCATTTTGGTATCTCCACGCAAATTTCCCTGTGTTCTCAGGCACTCTTAACGGTTAATGCACTCACCTAACCTTGTTTTTGAGCAGACAAGGCAGTAGAAGTTTGGGTAAAGACTCGAACAGTCCAAATACCCGTGCACCTTTTTATATGGGCCGGAGGAACAACAGTCAACAATACCCAAAGACTGACGAGAGTGGCTTTGCTGGAATCATTTTAAACTCGACTGAATATCCATCCACGATTTCTCGGAGGTCTGTATGCATTCTGCCTATCCGGCAACTCGCCCGAAAGCAGCATTTGTCGCTATTCACCCTTTTGCTGGCAGCAGGCTCAACCAGCACAGGTCAGAAAAGAACTACTACGAATCAATCCAGTTTTACTCGGAGGTAAATAAATATGACTTTCAACCGGCTGACCACACGTTTCGCAATGTTGGTCTCTATGCTGATGCTCCTGTCAGTAAACCTGCTTGCCCAATCGCCCCAGGGAACAATCACAGGCACTGTCAGCGATGCGCAGGGAGCTCGTGTCAACAACGCAACCGTGAACGTCTTGCGCGTTGCCACAAATCAAAAATTCACCGCTGTCAGTTCCGAAGAGGGCGTGTACGCGATTCCGTCCTTGCCGATTGGCGAATACGAAGTCACGGTAACGGCAACAGGTTTTTCAACTTATAAACAGCCAAAGGTTGTCCTGGAAGTCGGTCAGCGTTTGCGCGTGGATATCACGATGCAAGTCGGTGAAATGACCAACACTGTCACTGTCACTGGCGATGTTTCGCGCGTGCAGACTGAAGCCTCAAGCCTGGGAACAACGGTCGAACGGCAGCGCATTGAAAATTTGCCACTCAATGGCCGCCACGTCTTCAACCTGGTTAAATTGGTCCCCGGTGTGCAACCACGATTCAAAGGTTCCGACGGGTTTGCCGAAGTGGACAATCAAAGTTTTTCACAGATTAGCTTCAACGGAGGTTCGGCATACAGCAATCAGGTGTTCCTGGATGGCGGCACGAACACCGTTCCGGTTCACAATGAAATCAGCGTCGTGCCAATCGCCGATACCGTCGAAGAGTTCAAGGTCCAGACCAATTCGCTGACGGCTGAATATGGGCAGACCAGCGGCGGCGTAATCAGCGTAGCCACACGCAGCGGCACCAATGATTACCATGGTTCGTTGTATGAGTTTTTCCGCAACGATTCGCTGGATGCGCGCAATGCCTTTCTGACAACGCGTGATCCCATAACAGGCCGTATTAAACCGATTCTGCGTTACAACCAGTATGGCGGCACATTCGGCGGGCCGCTTCCATTACCGCGCTTTGGCGAAGGCGGCCCCGCCATCCGCAGCGGAAAAGACCGCACCTTCTTTTTCGCTGGCATCGAGCAGTGGAATCACCGGCAGGCCAATATTAACCGCGCCACAGTCCCGACCGCACTGGAACGCCGCGGTGATTTTTCCAATACACGCGATGGCAATGGCAAACTAATTACCATTTACGATCCTGCCACCACGCGCCCGAATCCGAACGGCAGCGGTTTTGTACGCGACCCGTTCCCAAACAACATCATTCCGCAAAACAGGCTCGATGCGCTTTCGCTGCGGATATTGCAGTATCTGCCGTTGCCCAACGTTGCGCCGAACAATGCATTTACCAATGCCAACAACTATCTTTCGCTGATTGGCTTTCCAACGGATCAATTCCAGACCAGCTTGCGCATTGACCACAATATCGGTGAGAAAGACAAAATCTTCGGCCGCTACACAGGCACAAAGAACACGCGCATGAACCGAGCCTGGAACAATGGCGATGCGGACACTGATGCGCGCAACGATCAACGCAATAACTTTAATCTGATTCTAAGTCACACGCATATCTTCTCGAACACGCTGATCAATGAACTGCGCGTTAACGGCACGCGCCAGTTTCTGGACTTCGTCCACCCGAGCTTTGACAAAGGCTATCCGGCACAACTCGGATTTCCGGCGATCATTCCACAAGATGCGTTTCCGGCGATCATCGTTGATGGCGTGCTGCCATTCGGTTCAGGCCGAGGCGGATTCGCGGGCGGATATCGCCGTCAGCACACGGTTCAAGTTGCCGACAGCGTAACCTGGACGAAAGGCGCACACGTATTCAAATTCGGCACCGATCAACGTTGGAACCGTTTCAATTTCGCCAACCGCGTGAATCCTTCCGGCAGCTTCAATTTTAGCGGCAGCCTGACCAATAATCCGCTGGTGCCAGCAGGCAGCGGCGTTGGCTTCGCCAGCTATCTATTGGGCGAAGTGTCGGGCGGCAGTTTGTCATCGCGTCCGTTTTTTGCATTCCAAACCGCATCGAATGGCAGTTTCATCCAGGACGACTGGAAGGTGACACGGCGGCTGACCTTGAATCTGGGCGTGCGTTACGATTATGCGACCGGCCCCATCGAACGCTGGAATCGCAGTTCGAACTTCGACCCATTTGTCATCAACCCACTGACCAATACGCCTGGCGCGCTGCTTTACGCGGGCGTCACCAAAGACACTCATTTCACGACTCCACCGAGAGATAACTTTGGCCCGCGCGTTGGTTTCGCCTGGGATGTCAAAGGGGATGGTAAAACAGCCATTCGCGGCGGTTTCGGTCTGATTTACAGCGGCATTGAAAGCGGTGACACGGCAGGTGACACGGCCAACTCACTTGGCTTCAGCATTGATACGACGTTTGTCGCCGCAGGCGGAGGCCCGGTCAAAGCGTTTCAATTTTCAGTCGGACCGCCATCCTTGCTGCAACCGCGGGGCTCTGCGGGCGGACCGTCAGCGTTTCGTGGCCAGAACGTGCGCTATCAGGAACTTCGCCAGCCGACGCCCTACGTCCAGCAGTGGAACCTGACGATTCAACGCGAACTGCCAGGCAAATGGGTACTCGCCGCAACTTATGCAGGCAATCACGGCGTGCATCTGTTCGGCGGCAACTACGACCTGAACCAGCTTGATCCGAAATACTTCTCGCTGGGTTTGACGTTGCAGGATCAGGTTCCCAATCCTTATGTCGGGATCATCAAAGCTGGCGCGCTTTCGGGAGCCACCGTCGCGCGCAGCCAACTGCTGCGGCCGTTTCCCGATTATCTAAACGTTGCGCTGCTGGCCAATCACGGCGCTTCCAGCACCTATCATTCGTTCCAATTCACTGGTGAGCGCCGATATTCGAATGGGCTGAGCGCACTGGTTTCTTACACAAACTCGAAGCTGATTGACGATTCGTTTTCGATTGCGGGTGGTGGTGGCGGCGCGGGCGATTACCGCATCGGCCGCCTGAATCGCAAGCAGGATCGCGCCATTGACGAAGAAGACATTTCGCAGCGGCTGGTCGTCAGCGCGGTGTACGAATTGCCATTCGGCAAAGGCCGCCGATTTGTACAAGGTGGTTTTGTCAGCCACGTTATTGGGGGTTGGCAGATAAACACGATCACAACGCTGCAAACCGGCAGACCGTTGAAAGTTCGCGGCGCAAACAACTTCACCGGCATCAACTGGCCGAATTTGGCTTGTGATCCAACGTTGCCCAGCGGAGATCGCACTGCCAACCGCTGGTTCAAAACGGAATGCTTTGTGAACCCACCCAACTTTGTCATTGGTAATGTGCCGCGCACGCTGCCTTCAACACGCGGGCCGGGCTACAAAGACGTCGCGTTGTCGTTCTTCCGAAAGGAAAAGCTGACTGAAAAGGTCAACATCGAATTTCGCGCCGAAGCATTCAACGCCTTCAACTTCGTCAATTACGACGACCCAAACACCTCGTTCACACCCAACGCGCTAGGCGTGAACTCCAATGCGAACTTCGGCAAGATCACCACCTCGCTGCCCGCGCGGCGTATCCAACTGGGCTTGCGATTGTCGTTCTAATCCACCCGTCCATTCATCACGGGACATCAGGAAATGCGAAGAAAAACACATTCAGTTGTTTTCTTCGTGATTCCTGGTGTGCCCGCTCAATCAATATCCATCACCACCAATCATTAAGGAGCATTTGTGCGTCATCTTTTCCTGTATTTTTTGCTTCTGCTTCTGGCCGTACCGGCAAACACGCAATCGGCGAATCAGCAATACGATCTGGTCATTTACGGCGGCACAGCGGCAGCGGTCACAGCGGCAGTGCAAGCCAAAATAATGGGCAAGACGGTCATTATCGTCTCGCCGGATAAACATCTGGGTGGATTGTCAGGGGGCGGACTCGGATTCACAGATACCGGCAACAAAGCGGTGATCGGCGGTTTGGCGCGCGAGTTCTACCATCGTGTCTGGCAGCATTATCAACAACCCGAAACCTGGAAATGGGAAAAGCGAGAGCAGTACGGCAACAAAGGGCAAGGCACTCCGGCGATTGACGGCGAAAATCGCACGATGTGGATATTCGAGCCGCACATCGCCGAGCAGGTCTTCGATGAAATGGTCAAAGAGCACAAAATCCCGGTGATTCGCGATGAATGGCTCAACCGCAAATCCGGCGTGAAAAAGGCGGGCGGGCGCATCACTTCGATCACAACGCTGAGCGGCAAACGCTACAGCGGCAAGATGTTCATTGACGCCACCTACGAAGGCGATCTGATGGCCGCCGCAGGCGTGGATTATCACGTCGGTCGCGAAGCCAACAGCGTGTACGGCGAAACCTGGAACGGCGTCCAAACCGGCGTGCTGCATCACCGCCATCATTTCGGCGCCGTGGAAAAGAAGATCAGCCCATATGTCATTCCCGGCGATCCGAAAAGCGGCGTGCTGCCGCGCATCACCACAGCGCCGCCGGGCGAATACGGCCAAGGCGATAAAAAAGTGCAGGCGTATTGTTTCCGCATGTGCCTGTCGGACCATCCCGGCAACCGCGTTCCCTTTCCCAAACCTGCTGGCTACGATCCGAAGCAGTACGAACTGATGGTGCGGATTTTTGACGCTGGTTGGCGCGAAACCTTCCAGAAATTTGACCATATCCCCAATCACAAAACCGACACCAATAATCACGGCCCGATGAGCACGGACAACATGGGCTACAACTACGATTACCCGGACGCTTCCTACGAACGCCGCCGCCAGATCATCCGGGAACACGAGGCGTATCAAAAAGGCTGGCTCTATTTCATCGCTAACGATCCGCGCGTCCCCAAAGAGGTGCAGCAGGAGATGCGCACCTGGGGCCTGGCCAAAGATGAATTCAAAGACAACGGCAACTGGCCGCATCAGATTTACGTTCGCGAAGCGCGCCGCATGATCGGGGCATATGTGATGACTGAACTGGAACTGACCAAACAGCGCGCCACACCGGATTCCGTCGGGATGGGGTCTTACTCAATTGATTCGCACAACATCCAACGCTACATCATCGGAAGCGGGCCGGATGCTTACGTGCAAAACGAAGGCGACATCGGCGTTTCGACCAAGGGGCCATATTCAATAGCCTATGGATCGCTGGTGCCTAAAAAAGGACAAGTGGAAAACCTGCTGGTTCCGGTCTGTGCCTCCAGCTCTCACATTGCCTTTGGCAGCATCCGCATGGAGCCGGTCTTTATGATCCTGGGCCAGTCCGCCGCGACTGCTGCCGTGCTGGCAATTGACGGAAACACCACCGTACAGGATGTGCCATATGCAAAGCTGCGTGAGCAGATGTTGAAGGACAAACAAGTTCTTGAAACGACGGAAGCACCAAAACGCTAAGAGAAATGCTTTTAGAGGGACTGGCCATCGCTCCCTCTAAAAGCGTGACAGTCTATCAACGACAAACGCAGGCAATGGATAAGCACTGGAGAGTGAAGCGATGAAAACCCTATTGCAGCTCGGATTGATTTTGCTGCAGACTTCAACTGTCTTCGGACAAGCAAAGAAATTTGATGTGGTCGTTTATGGCGGCACTGGCGGTGGTGTGACGACGGCCGTCTCAGCCGCACGCGAAGGCTTGAACGTTGCGCTGATTGAGCCAGGCAAGCACCTGGGCGGAATGGTCACTGGTGGATTAAGCCGCACAGACTTCGGCAAGAAAGAAGTCATCGGCGGCATTGCCCTAGAGTTTTATCAACGTGCCGGAAAGAAATATGGCCGCGACATTGAATGGATGCCTGAACCGCATGTTGCAGAAGCTATCCTGAATGAAATGATTCGGGAAGCCAAAACCATCATAGTCTTTCTGAATCACCGGTTGAAAGAGAAAGGCGGCGTGAAGAAACAAGGCACGAACGTTGTCGAAATCACGATGGAGAACGGCGTCCGCTTCCAGGGCGCGATTTTCGCCGACGCCAGTTACGAAGGCGATCTGATAGCGCAGGCCAAAGTGGAGTTCACCTGGGGCCGCGAATCGTCAGCACAATACGGTGAATCCCTGGCTGGCGTTCGTCCCAAAGACCGCAATCATCAATTCGACTTCCCTGTTTCCGCTTATGACGCCAACAAAAAGCTGCTGCCGGAGATTCAGAAAGAACCGCGCGGTGAAGTTGGGGCTGGTGACCGCAAGGTGCAGGCATACAACTACCGCATGATTTTGACGGACGATCCGGCGAACAGAATCCCTTTTGCCAAACCTACCGGCTACAACTCAAAACGATTTGAATTGTTGTCGCGCTTTTTGGCTGAGTTCGTTAAACAGAAAGGCCGCGCCCCACGGATGAACGAAATTCTGTTGCCTGCTCAGGTCGCGGGAAAACAGAAATGGGACTTCAATAATCGCGGCCCTTTTTCGACTGATTACATTGGCAAAAGCTGGGATTATCCGACCGCCAGCTATAAACGTCGCGCTGAGATTTGGCAGGATCACAAGGTTTATACCGAAGAGCTGTTCTACTTCCTAGCCAATGATCCCAGCGTTCCCAAAGCCACGCAGGACGAAATCAAACCGTTCGGCCTGGCCAAAGACGAATTCACGGACAACAATCATTGGCCGTATCAACTCTACGTCCGCGAAGCCCGCCGATTGGTTGGCGATTTCGTCGTCACGCAAAACGACATTCAGACCGAACTGGCAAAATCCGATGCCATCGGAATGGGCAGTTACAACAGCGATTCGCACAATGTGCAGCGTTACCTGGCACCCGAAGGCAACGCCCAGAACGAAGGCAACATGGAAGTCTCCGTGACGCCTTACCAAATCCCCTACCGCGTTCTGCTGCCGAAACGCGCCCAGGCAACCAACCTGTTTGTACCCGTCTGCTTTTCCGCCAGCCACGTTACCTATTCAACGCTGCGTATGGAACCGCAATACATGATCATTGGCCAGGCCGCTGGCATCGCCGCCAAGATGGCCATCGAAAAGAAGATCACCCTGCAAGAGGTAGACACCGCCGCGCTGAAAGCCAAACTGCTTAAACAGGGTGCCGTGATGGAGTGGAAAAAGCCGTAGTCCCATTTGGTGTTTTTGATCGCCACATAGATAAGCGGAAGCATTTGGCCACTTCCGCTTATCAGCACAATCACCCTACAATACCCGAGCAAGCGCACCGTGGTGGCTCGCGGATCAACAAATCATCAAAACAAAAATGAGAATTCTCCTTTCCCTTCTTCTCACTCTTCCAATTACTTTTCTGACCCACGCTCAGGATTGGCCACAATTCCGTGGGCCAGATGGACAAGGCCATTCGGATGAACGCGGGTTGCCGCTGATATGGAGTGAAACCAAAAACGTCAAATGGAAGATTGCGATTCCTGGAAAAGGTTGGTCATCCCCCTCCATTCAGCGAGATCGCGTCTGGCTGACAACCGCGACTGAAGATGGAAAGTCATTGCGCGCCATTTGCGTAGATCGTAACACTGGCGCGGTTCAGCAGAATATTGAAATCTTTCGCCTGAAATCATCGGGGCCGCTGCATGCCAAGAATAGCCTAGCCTCGCCTACGCCGTTGCTGGAAGGCGACCGCATCTATCTACACTTCGGCACGCACGGCACTGCTTGCATTACTCAATCAGGTGAAATCATCTGGAAGACGCGCCTGGATTACGACAACGGCCAGCACGGCCCGGGCGGCTCTCCGGTAATTTACGACGACCTGTTAATAGTCAGTTGCGACGGACAGAACGAGCAGTACGTCGCGGCGTTGGACAAACTGACTGGCAAGGTCAAATGGAAAAAAAACCGCGCAGGCGCACAAGCCTACACGACGCCACTAATCGTGCGGCTGCCCACTGGCGATCAAGTCATCAGCCCTGGCGCTTTTCGCGCGATTGCCTACGAACCGCGCACGGGCAAGGAACTTTGGAACGTGACTTATGGTGATGGTTTCTCGAATGTGCCGCGTCCGGTTTACGGCAATGGACTTGTCTTCATCTGCACCGGTTTTCAGCAACCCGCTTTGCTGGCGGTTCGCGTGGATGGGCGCGGCGACGTGACGAAATCACATATTGCGTGGACACTGAAACGCGGCGTGTCGTTGACGCCATCGCCGTTGCTGGTCGGGGAGGAATTGTATCTGGTCAGCGACAACGGCATCGTCAGTTGCCTGGATGCGAAAACCGGCACCCTGCATTGGCAAACTCGCCTGAGCGGTAATTACTCGGCTTCTCCGCTGTATGCCGACGGACGGATTTATTTCTTGAGCGAAGAAGGAGAATCGGCGGTGATTGCGCCCGGCAAGCAGTTCAAGCTGCTTGCGACAAATCAATTGGATGGACAAACGCTGGCCTCAATGGCTGTTTCCAGCGGTTCGATCTTCGTGCGCAGCCAAACACATCTTTATCGTCTGAGCAATTAGACAAGCGCCAACAAGAGGATGAGTACTGACAAACCATTTTGCAGCAGGATTGGCTAAGACTTTATATGGCCAAAGAGATTTCAAAATCCCAAATTGACCGCTTGGGCGACCGTTTGAAGAAGGGCAAGATTGAAGAAGCGGATTTGCGCATGCTCGATCAATATCGCCTTTCCTACACGGAAGCCTACGAAATCGTGCTCGGAGCGATTAGAACGGAATTGTCACTTGAGCCAACTGGAAGACCGGCGAAATCAACAACCTCCATCGCTGAAAAGCTACGGCGGGAGAGCATTCGCCTTACGCAAATACAAGACATTGCTGGTTGCAGACTGATCGCAACGGATATTGCCGATCAGAATCAGGTCATTCAATCTCTCAACAGCCTCATTGAAGATGTGACTATTATTGACCGCCGCCAGCAGCCGAGCCATGGTTATCGAGCGGTTCACGTGATTGTGCGCTGCCGGGAAAAGCTGATTGAGATTCAAGTTCGCACAGAGCTTCAGCATCTCTGGGCCGAACTTTCGGAAAAGTTCTCTGATGTTTTGGATCAGACAATTAAATACGGCGGAGGGGATGAC
>JBDSAM010000210.1:0-6478 GCA_039922135.1 Blastocatellia bacterium | reverse complement strand
AACTTCGTCTTCCTGCACGCGATTGAAAACGATCTGCCGCTGCCCATCGGTTCGCAAGCCGCCGAATTGCTCGACGCTAACGCCAACGATGAAGACGAAGGGCTATTCTCGTTGTTTGATGACGATTCGCGCGAAGAGACGGAAGAAGAAACACCGAACGCGGTTGAAGCCTTGCCGCCAGTGTTACGCAACGCCGCCGATTACCATCAGCGCGCGGCGGAGATTTACAGCACGTATCGCAAAAGTTATCAGCGCCGCTTCAAATGGATTCGCCCGTCGCTGTTTATGAAAAAGCTGGCCGACGATTTGAGCGCCGACAACCGTGCTTTGCTGAAAATTCTGGCCGACAACGGTTCGTGGAATATCGCCAAAGATACTAAGTTTGCCGCACTGCTCTCGCTGCTGCGCACGCTGCACCCGAACGAAAAGGTTTTGGTCTTCACGCAGTTTGCCGACACGGTCAACTTTCTGACCCGCGAATTGCAGGCGCACGGCGTTACCCAACTGGAAGGCGTGACGGGCAGTTCAACCGATCCGACCGAAATTGCCTGGAGCTTTTCTCCCGTCAGCAATGGCAAGCGCGACAAGATCAAACCGGAAGACGAGCTGCGCGTGCTGATTGCGACCGATGTTTTGAGCGAGGGCCAGAACCTGCAAGACGCCGCCATCGTCGTCAACTACGATTTACCTTGGGCGATCATTCGCCTGATCCAGCGCGCTGGCCGCGTAGACCGCATCGGACAACAGGCCAAAGAGATTCTCTGCTATTCGTTCCTGCCCGCTGACGGCATTGAACGCATCATCAATTTGCGCGGGCGCGTCGTCACTCGCTTGCGCCAGAATGCCGAAGTCGTCGGCGCGGATGAAGCCTTCTTTGAAGACGAACGCGCTACCCAGCCGCTGGTTGATCTGTACCACGAAAAGGCCGGCATCCTGGACGGCGAAGCCGATGCGGAGGTTGACCTCGCCTCGCAGGCCTATCAAATCTGGAAGAACGCCATTGACGCCGAACCGCGTCTGGCGCAACTCATCCCCGACCTGCCCAACGTCAGCTATTCCTCGCGTCATCACCAACCGCTGCCCGGCTTGCCCGAAGGCGTGCTGGTTTATCTGCGCACCGCCGAAGGCACTGATTCGCTGGCCTGGATTGATCGTCAGGGCAACAGCATCACGCAATCGCAGCTTGCCATTTTGCAGGCCGCGCAATGCCATCCCGAAACGCCCGCCACCGAACGCCATCCGCAACATCACGAACTGGTCAATCGCGGCGTCGAACATCTGATTCAGGAAGAACGCACTTTGGGTGGACAACTCGGACGGCCTTCGGGCGCGCGTTTTCGCACGTATGAACGGCTGAAATCTTACGCCGATTCGATCAGAGGGACGCTCTTTGAATCGCAGACTTTGAATAGCGCGATTGACGAGATTTACCGCCATCCGTTGCGCCAATCGGCGATTGACACGCTCAATCGCAAACTGAAAGAAGGCGCGAGCGATCATCAACTGGCCGATTTGGTGATTGCCCTGCGCGATGAAGACCGTTTGTGCATCACCGACGAGAGCGAAGCCGAACAGCAGGAGCCGCAGATTATTTGTTCGCTGGGATTGTTTGAGCAAAGCAACGGGCAGTAACGAAACCGTCAAATGCCTGGCGGCTCTGCCGCTCCGATGTGCGGATGGGCTTTGCCCTTCCGGCAAAGGTTCAATCAATTTTGGGGCTGCGCCCCGACCGGTTGGGGCATAGCCCCAAAAGATAAATTACAGCTTCGCGGCAAGTCATAGACTTGCCGCACATCAGGCGGCACAGCCGCATACAATTTCAGTCGCCCCGGTTCGTCATAAAACTCGTAACTTTTCAACGATCTATCAAGTTATGCCAAACCTCAACATTCAAGAAACCCGCGACTTGCTACAACAGTTCAATTTCCGCCTGCTCTTCACCGAAGCGCTTGGCTGGTCGCACGTTCGCAGTCAAAAGCCTGTCTCCTGGCAAAAGAACGACACACAAGGCCAGCGAGTCATGATTGCGCAGCTTGCAGGCGTCGTGGTTTTTGAAGTCACTACGACAGATGGCTCCATTCCCAATGCCACGACTTGCCGGGCGCTGGCCAATGAAATCAGCCAGCTTCATTACGAAAACCTGTTGATCTTCGTGGACGCCGCGCGCACACAGAGCCTGTGGCTGTACGTCAAACGCGAAGGCGGTAAGGCGTATCCGCGCGAGCATTGGTATTTCAAAGGCCAGCCCGGCGATCTGTTCCTGAGCAAGCTCAGCAGTATGGTTGTTGACCTCGGCGAATTCGACGACAAAGGAAACATCGAAGTCACCACCGTCGCCCGCAAGCTGAAAGATGCACTGGATGTCGAGCGCGTGACCAAGAAGTTTTTCGGCGAGTTTTACCGGGAACACCTGCGCTTCGTGGAGATGATCGAAGGCATCGCCGACCGGCGCGACCAGGAATGGTATGCGTCCATCTGCTCAACCGGCTGATGTTCATTTACTTCCTGCAGGAAAAGTTCTTCATCAACAACGGCGAAAAGCGGTACTTGCAAAGAAATCTGGAAGACAGCCGGCGGCGCGGCCAGAGCCGCTATTACGCTGAATTCCTCAAGTCCCTCTTCTTTGAAGGCTTCGCCAAGCCGGAAACCGAACGCAGCCCCACAGCCCGCGCCCTGCTCGGCCAGATCAAATACCTCAACGGCGGATTGTTCCTGGAACATCGCATCGAAACCGACAACCCGAACATTCGAGTTTCCGACGAAGCCTTTGAATCGCTCTTCGCCCTGTTCGACCGCTATTCGTGGAATCTGAACGACATACCCGGCGGCAACGATGACGAGATCAGCCCGGACGTGCTCGGCTACATCTTCGAAAAGTACATCAACCAAAAAGCCTTCGGCGCATATTACACGCGGCCCGAAATCACCGAATACCTGTGCGAACCAACCATCTACCGGCTGATTCTGAACCGGCTGGCCGACGGTTCGCTCGCGGGGCCGGAGCGGCGATTTGAAACGATGGGCGATGTGCTGCTCCATCTGGACGCCGATCTATGCCGCAAGCTGCTGCAAATCTTGCGCGAGATGAGCATCCTGGATCCGGCGTGCGGGTCGGGCGCGTTTCTGGTCGCGGCGATGAAGACGCTGATCAACCTGTACGCCGCCGTCATCGGCAAAATCAAAGTCCTGAATGACACCAATCTGACGCAATGGCTGCGGGCGACTGAGCGCGATCATCCGAACATCAGCTACTTCGTCAAAAAGACGATCATCACCGACAACCTGTTCGGCGTGGACGTGATGGAAGAAGCCACCGAAATCGCCAAGCTGCGATTGTTCCTGGCGCTGGTTGCTTCGGCTGAATCAGGTCGCCCCGAACAACTGGAACCGCTGCCCAACATTGACTTCAACATTCTGGTCGGCAATTCGTTGATCGGCCTGATGCGCATAGACGACGCCGAATTCGACAAGCAAAAAAATCTGTTTATCAAACCGTACCGAGATCTTCTCAAAGAAAAGAATCTTTTGATTGACAACTACCGCCACGCCACGGCCTACGGCGAAGACCTACGCCGGATGCGCGACGGCATTGCCGCGCTGAAGGCCGAAGCCGCGCCGACGCTCAACGACTTGCTCCGCGAAGAATTCAGACGGCTGAAGGTTCAGTTCGAACAAGCCACTTGGGACGACAAGAAAGACGCGGAAGGCAAACCAGAAAAACGCTCGCTCACCTTTGACGACATTGTCGCCTTGCATCCGTTCCACTGGGGCTATGAGTTCGACGAGATCATCAACAAACGCGGCGGCTTCGATGTCATCCTGACCAATCCGCCCTGGGAGGTATTCCAAACGGATGAGAAAGAGTTCTTTCAACAACAGCAGGGGAAGAACGCACCGACAATTCAGAAAAACAAGCTACGAATCGAAGACTGGAAGAAACAACAAGCGGAGCTAATGAAAGATCCCGTGTTGCGAAAAGCCTGGCTTGAATTTGCCAGCCGATTCCCACACCAACTAGCGTTCTTCAAAAGATCGCCACAATTTGCTAATCAGACATCGAGAGTGAATGACCAAGTTGTTGGCAATAAGCCGAACCTTTATTGCCTTTTTGTTGAACAAACTTTTAACCTGCTCAGAAAAGGAGGCGAATGCGGCATAGTTGTTCCCAGCGGAATTTATACTGATCTTGGTACAAAACAGTTACGTGAACTTTTATTCAGTCATACGCAGATCGCAGGGCTTTTTTGTTTTGAGAATCGCAAGGCGATCTTTGAGAACGTAGATAGCCGCTTCAAATTCTGTGTCCTAACTTTTGAAAAGGGTGGTCGTACATCAAAATTTCCGTCCGCATTCATGCGTCACAATGTTGAGGAACTTACTGCTTTTCCCAAAGATGGGGCGTTAAACATTCCCGTCGAATTTATCCGCCATCTTTCACCAGATTCCCTGTCCATTCCGGAATTCAAAAGTTCGGTAGAGATTGAGATAAGCGAGAAAATGCTAAAACAGCCACTCTTAGCTGATTCAGCATTTGGTTGGGGACTTGAATTGTATGGGGAAGAGCTAAATATGACTCGTTCATCCGGTTACTTCAAAAATTAAGCCTACTAAGTGCGAAGTCTTTGAGGGTGGAATGATTGGGCATTTTGATCATAAATTTGCCCATGCTCGCTATTGGATTGAGGAGAAGGATATACGAGAAGCTTTCTTACTAAAGCGCATTAAGCGGATAGCCGGACTAACTTCTGTCCCAAGTGACCTGAAGAATGATTACGAAACCTACCGGATTGCTATTAGGAAGATCGCTAGGAATACTGACACACGAACGCTGATTACTACAATCATTCCCCCATTCTCATTTGCCGGAAATTCATTATCGGTTCACTTTCCATTTCATCATAATCTGGATCGCTATAATGAGCTAAGGTTCACATCGGCTGAATTGTTGGCAATAACGGCGCTGTTAAATAGTTTCGCGGCGGACTTTGCTTTGCGCGCGAAAATGTCGGCCAATCTTAATATTTTCTTTCTCTACCAACTTTCAGTGCCATGCATAACCGAGAAGGATTCGCACTTCGCTCTCATAGTCACCCGTGCCGCCAAACTCATCTGCACAACTCCCGAATTTGACGATCTAGCAGGCGAAGTCGGCTTGGGCGATCACACACATGGCATCACCGACAAAGCAGAGCGCGCCCGTCTGCGAGCCGAACTGGACGGGTTGGTTGCGCATCTGTACGAGCTGACGGAGGAAGAGTTCGGCTACATCCTGACGACCTTTCCGCTGGTCAGCCAGGAAGCGAAAGACGCGGCGATGACGGCCTATCGCGCGTTCGGGCCGCAACTCTAGCGTGTGGAGTGCGGTGACTCGTCACCGCTTTTCGTTCGATACCCAAGCATTCGGTGTTCTATAAATGTTTCTGCAGCGAACGCAAAGCTGCGTCAAGCCGCAGCACTCCAAAAGCTCTGCTCGTCGGCGTAGGCAATGACAGAAAGGTCGTTGGTCTGGAAGAAGACTTCCGCGCGGTCAACCCGCAAAAGCCGGGACGCGACAGTTACGAACTATTTCTGCGCAACCTGCTCGGCGATGCGCTGGGCGGCGAACACGGTCATTCGTATCAAATCAGCTTTCATCAGGTCGGCGGGCGCGAACTGTGCCGCATCGCGGTTGATCCCGCGCCCAAACCGGTTTACGTCAAAGGCGAAATGCACATCCGCACCGGCAACCAGAAACGCAAGCTGACCGCGCAGGAAGCAGTGGCTTATGAGAAGCAGCGCTGGCCGTGAAATTTTATTCGCGGTCTATCGCACCAGCAAAATCAGTAAATATTGGAGGACGATATGAAAGTAACCTATGACGCAGAAGTTGACGCCTTGCGAATCGTCTTTAACGACGCCCCCGTCGAAGAAAGCGATGAAGAGAAGCCAGGCATAATTCTCGACTATGACCGGGCTGGGAACATTGTCGGTCTCGAGATTTTGGACGCTTCCAAACAAATACAAAACCCGCCCGCGGTTGAGTATGCTCTAGTGGCCTAGAGCTGGAAGCTGGAAAGGAGGCAACTGATATGGTCCCCATCGAGCTAGAACGTTACACCAAATTGACGCCAGCCTTACTGGCCGTGCCACATCGCTATTTGTGGTCATCTTACGACGCGGAGGCAGATGTGCTGTACATCAATTTCAAAAAGCCGAGCTTCGCCACCGACAGCGAACTAACCGATGATGACGTAATCATTCGTTATGAGGATGAGGAGATCATCGGACTGACCATTTTGCACGCAAGCCAGCGGTAAAAGGAACGTCTGAAAACCTGATGGCGCGGCTGAAAGATCCAGCCGCGCCATCCATACGATAAACTGCCGTTTCACTTGTCTGATCTGACGCGCGCCACGGCCTGTTGCCAACCTTCATACAATCGTTCGCGTTCGCTTTTCTTCATCTGCGGTTCGAAGCGTTTTTCGACTTGCCATTGTTT
>JBDSAM010000209.1:0-3555 GCA_039922135.1 Blastocatellia bacterium | reverse complement strand
GATTCGCCGGAACTTGCGCCGGATCGAATCTATCTGAGCATCGAAGTCGAGCGATGCGCGACACAGGAAAGCGAGGTGATTGCATCCGGCGTTGTGCAGTTCGTCGTGCCATTCAACGATGAGAAGGCACGAGCGCAATACGATCAATTGGCGCTCGATTATGGCGCGCGCGTCCGTTTGCGCGGCAGCCTGAAAAGCAAAAGCGGTTATCGCAATCCGGGCGCGCCGGATTTTGACGAGATGCTGGAATACCGCGGCTACGACGCATCCGGCGGAGTTAAAAGCCCGCTTGGGATTGAACGCATCGGAGTAGGGAAGCGCAGCGCGATTCTGGCGTGGCTTTACCGTCTGCGCGCCCGCTCGATTGCCGTCTGCCTGCGAAGCTTCAATCATCCAACATCGGGCGTGCTGGTCGCATCATTGTTCGGCAATCGGTATTTCCTTTCGCATAGCACGGCTGAAGTTTTTCGCGCGGGCGGGACGCTTCATCTGCTGGTGATCTCAGGCTCGCACGTGGCGATGATCGCGCTGGTCGTATTGTGGCTGGCACGGCGATTCAGCCGGTCGCGTCTGCTGCAATATATTTTAGTGATGGCAGTGATGTGGGCCTATGCGCTGATGGTTGGCGCTCAACCTTCAGTAACGCGCGCGGTGGTCATGCTAAACATCGCGCTGATCGGCCAACTGATCTTTCGTGCTTCGGCTGGGGCGAACACGCTGGCGGCTTCGGCGATTGTGTTGCTGGCGTGGCAGCCGCGCGATTTGTTCAATCCGGCCTTTCAGCTTTCGTTCCTGGCGGTCCTGATGATTGTCGCCCTGACCGTGCCGCTGTATCAGCGATTGAAGCGGATCGGCGAATGGCAGCCATCGGCCACGACGCCTTACCCACCGCGCGTGCCCGCCGCCACGCGCTGGCTGGCTGAAGTCCTGTTCTGGAATGAGCGCGCGTTCCGGCACGAAATGTCGCAAGCGCACGTCCGCTTCAGATTGCAAAAATCCGGCGCGGCGCGATGGCTGAATCGCTGGCGGATGCAGACGTTGTTGAGATGGATCGCAGTTACGCTTTTCACGACAACGGCTGTGCAGGTTGGGCTATTGCCGTTGATGCTTGTGCACTTTCACCGCGCTTCGATCGTTTCACCGCTGGCAAACGTCATCGAAGGCTTGTTGGTTTCTATCCTGATGCTGCTGGGCGCGGCTTATCTGCTGATCGAAGCGGTCATCGGCGCGTGGGCATTGAAGCTGGCGGGATTGGTCAATGCATTCGGCTGGCTGACGGTCAAAGCAAGTGAGCCTTTACTGGCGTGGCGCAAGGCAAGCGTTCGCGTGCCTGATTGGGGCCCATCTTCAGTGATAGTCTATATCGCCTACTTTGCCGCCGTGCTGCTGCTGATCGTTCTGGTCAACGAATGGAACCCTTTCAGGAAAGGCGATAGCGCAGATGCCGCCAGGCGAAAGAGTCTAGGCCGTCTTTGCGCCGCTGCCGCATTAAGCTTGTTAATCATTCTGTCGGTGCTGCTGGTTGTTCATCCTTTTGCGCCTGAATTTGAGCGCGGACGATTGAGCGTGACATTTCTGGATGTCGGGCAAGGCGATTCGATGTTGCTCGTGTTTCCACAAGGGCGGACGATGTTGCTGGACAGCGGCGGCAAGATCACCTTTCGCACGCGGGAAGGCGTCGCAGATGAGACGAATGTTTTTGTCGAAGACCGCACCGGCATCGCGGAAGCGGCGGTCATGCCGTACCTGTGGCATCGCGGCATCAAACGGCTGGATTGGATCGCTGCCAGCCACGGAGACGCCGACCATGTTGAAGGCTTTGCCGGCATCTTTCGCAGCTTCGAGATCGGCCAGGTTGTGCGCGCGGTGGATTCATCGCATTGGCCGGACTTGCCAGACTTATTCGATCAAGCTGTCCGGTCGTCCCAATTGCCCATCTGGTGTTTGAAACGAGGAGATGGCTGGGAAATTGATGGCGTGAACATCGAAGTCCTTTCGCCGGTTGGTGACGATCAATCCAAAACTATGTCCGACAATAATCAATCGCTGGTTTTGCGCGCACGCTTTGGCCAGCGGAGCTTTCTGCTGACCGGCGATATTGAAAAGCAGGCCGAAGCCGGGTTGGTTCTGGCCATTGACGATTTGCACGCTGATGTTTTGAAGGTTGCTCATCACGGATCAAAGACTTCTTCGACGGCTGAATTTCTGGAACGAGTCAAACCGCAACACGCGGTGATTTCCGTTGCTTCTCCCAGCCTGTTCGGGCATCCGCACGCAGAAGTGGTTGAACGCTTGCGCGCGAGCAACGCCCGCATCTGGCAAACCAGTAAATGCGGCGCGATTACGATTTCGACCGATGGCAGCGACCTGCGCGTTCAAACTTTCGTCAAATGCGAATGAGACTCGCTGCGGCAGAGCAGCTTATTGCAGTCCGTGAATCTTCAGCCGAAATTCGCCATTGGCAATAGTCGGGCCTTCGGGCGCGCGGCGGGCGAAGTTGATTGTTTCGGCGCAGATCATCGGAATGCCACTTTGCGTCGAAGACGTTCCATAATGGTGATTGGTGAAGATCGCTTTCAGGCGCGGGTTGGGTGGGCAGGCAATGCCATACCGCAGCGAAACGATGGGAAGTTCGATCTGCTGCGCGGGATTGATGAATTCAATGCAATCGTCATAGATGTTAATCCGCGTCTGGCGGTCTCGCGCGCTCAGATCGCGATGCACAACTAGGTTGGTCAACGCTTCCAGGATTGCGCCGCGATGATAATTGGCTCGCCCGTAGACGAACGCATCTTCAGGGCCAGCAGGCAGGCCAGCCTGAAGCTGTTCGCTCTGTTGGCTGGAACCGCTGTCGCTGTTTTCAATAGCCTTGCGTGATGGGCGGGCGTCCCACAGATCAACGTACCGGTTGATGAAATTACGCGCGCCATCAAACTGTCGCAGCAGGCTGCCGTGCAGGCGAACCTGTTCAACGATGGGCGCGTTATGGCCTTTCTTATTTACTCCACTGAAGCGCGTCAGTTGCAGGTCGGCGCGGGGCATTAACCGGATGATGCGATCATTCAATCCGAAGAGCAGCAATCCTCCGACCGTCGGCAGCCACGCGTCGCCGATCTTTACCGCCAGCCCCATATCACGCATTACCGTATCATTCGGATAACCTTTCGTGGCCGGATAGCCTTTCGTGGTTTCGCCCCAGTAGCCCGGATTAACGCTGCGCACGTAACTCCACAGCAGCGATTCATCAATGTCGCTTTCAATGTCAGCCTGAAACACCGGCACCTGCTCAAAGCGAACCGCGTGCGTTTCGTGGAAGAGGCGCGATAGTTCTTCCCGAGTCGTCTCGCGTTTGATCGCGCCTTCGCGCAGATAAAAGCGGTCGTCCATCGTGCGGTGTGGGCGGTTGTCTGCATCCACTTCCAGCACAACGATGCGGCGTCCGCTGTCGAAAGCCACCTTATTGATGTAAGGGAAGACAGGGGGTTGGATTTGATGCGCGCAGAGATTACGCAATTGCTCCTCGATGTCTTCGGGGTCGTCCACGCCTTCAATGCG
>JBDSAM010000208.1:0-10750 GCA_039922135.1 Blastocatellia bacterium | reverse complement strand
CGTCAATCTTGCGGAAATATTCCCAGGCTTCTTCTTCCAGTTCGCTGGTCAGCCTTTCGATGAAATACGAACCGCCCAAGGGGTCAACCGTGTTCGTGACGCCGGTTTCGTGCGCGATGATTTGCTGGGTGCGCAGGGCAATCAACGCGGCACGCTCGGTCGGCAAGGCCAACGCTTCGTCGTACCCGTCGCAGTGCAGCGATTGAGTACCGCCAATCACGCCGGCCAGCGCTTGGATCGCCACGCGGATGATGTTGTTGATCGGCTGCTGCACGGTCAGGCTGACGCCGGCTGTCTGAGTGTGGAAGCGCATCTGCCACGAGCGCGGATTCTGCGCGTTGAAACGCTCGGTCATCACGCGATACCAGATGCGGCGAGCGGCGCGATACTTGGCGATCTCTTCAAAGAAATCATTATGCGCATTGAAAAAGAATGAAAGGCGCGGCGCGAATTCATCCACGTCGAGTCCCGCGCGAATGCCGTAATCAAGATACTCAATGCCATCGCGCAACGTGAAGGCTAACTCCTGCGCCGCCGTCGCTCCGGCTTCGCGAATGTGGTAACCGCTGATCGAGATCGAATTCCACTTGGGCATTTCTGCCGCGCAGAATTTGAAGGTGTCGGTAATCAACCTCATTGCCGGACGCGGCGGATAAATCCATTCCTTTTGAGCGATGTACTCTTTCAAAATGTCGTTCTGCAACGTGCCGCCGATGTTGCGCCAGTTTGTGCCTTGCTTTTCGGCATTGGCCAGAAAGAAAGCAAGGATCATCGAAGCTGGCGCGTTGATCGTCATCGAGGTCGTCACTTGATCAAGCGGGATGCCGTCAAACAGCACTTCCATATCTTCGCGCGATGCGATGGCCACGCCGCATTTTCCAACTTCGCCTTCTGAAAATGGATGATCCGAGTCGTAACCCATCAGCGTTGGCAGATCGAACGCCGTCGAAAGCCCCGTCTGGCCGTGTTCCGTCAAATATTTGAATCGCTGATTGGTATCGAAGGCCGAGCCAAATCCGGCGAACTGCCGCATCGTCCACTGCCGCGCGCGGTAGCCCGTCGGATGAATGCCGCGCGTGTACGGCGGCGCGCCGGGGAAACCGATGTCCTGTTCGAAATCAATCTCTGCCACGTCGCTCGGCGTGTAGAGGCGTTTAATTGGTTTAAGCGAAATAGTTGTGAATTCGGGCTGGCTTTCGGGCATCTTGCGCAGCGAAGCCTCAAGGGATTTCTCCTTCCAATCTTGTTCCAATTCATTCCAACGATTTTTGATTACCGCAGCATCAGCGGTAGAACTCATAAAAATAACCTCCTTACAGGAAACATGGGGTCAGCCTTATATGTTCTGATTAGCCTCACACGTTGTAATACAGAAGCTATCAGACAGTCCTCACATACTACAATAGCGTCAAAAGCATCTTTGACCCTCCCTACTCAATGCAAATAGCCCATAAAGTTTATATGCCTACGAGATCGTGCTGACAGCCATTGCCGATAGGACACAACGTTAAGCACTTACTGGTGATTAAAGATGGCATTAAATTTGCTCTCTAACAACGTGGTAGGAATTGAAACCTTGACAAGTTCCCATAGAGTTTAACTTTGAGATGCCATTACATCTAAATCAGGTGTTATGAACTGGGAGCAATAGGTATCTTCCTGAAGGAGACAAAAAATGAGAGTTGATTCTTTTAAAAGGCTGATTTTTACTATAGCGATCAGTATCGTGTCACTCGTAGGAATAAGTAATCTGTCTATTGCGCAGCAAAAACAGCCGCCAGATGATAAACAGGAAAAGAAACAAGAGCAGCGTGCGCCCCGGCAAGATCAACCTCGCGCTCAACCACCACAGCGTGAACAGCAACAACAAGAACAACAACGTGCTCAACAGCAACAGCAGCAACGTACGCAGCAAGAACAACAGCGGGAGCAGCAGCGCGCACAAATGCAACAGCAGCGCGCGCAGCAAGAACAACAGCGCGAGCAGCAACGAGCACAAATGCAACAGCAGCGCGTGCAAGAACAGCAACGGGAACAACAGCGAATTCAACAACAGCAACCACAGATTCTGAGACAGCAACAAGAGCAACAACGCAGTCAACAATATGAGCAACAGAAGCAGCGGGAGCTGCTAAAAGAGCAACAACGTAGGCAACAGCAGCAACAAGGTACGCAGCAGCAGGAGCTATTAAGACAGCAACAGCGCACACAACAACAGCAACAAGGAGCACAGCAACGGGAGATATTCAGACCGCAACAGCGGGCACAACAACAGCAACAGAATGTGCAGCAGCAACGTCTTTCACAACAACGGCAGCAGCAACTTATTGCGTTGCAGCAACAACGTGTGACGCAATATGGTCAATACTTGAATCAGCGGCAGCGTTTGGCACAACAGCACGTGCAGATACTGCAGCAACAAAGACGTGTGGCGCAGTCTCGCTTTCAGGAAAGGTACCTAGAGAACCTGAGAGAGCAACAGATTCGTCTCCGAAATGCGCGTAATTACGATTATAACAACGATCCGTATTTTTATACGGCTCCAGCGTATCGTTATTATCGCACCGGTAGATATTATGAGACGAATCAGTACGGTGCTGATTCATTGAGGCAATCAGTAAACTATGGTTACGAAGAGGGATTTCAGGCCGGTCAGGCAGATCGGGAGGATAGATGGGGCTTTAACTATCGCGATTCTTACCCCTATCAGGATGCGAATTATGGATTTAGCGGCTACTATGTAGACCGAACCGAATACAACTACTATTTCCGCGAAGGATTTCGTAGGGGATATGAAGACGGCTATTACAGCCGCTCTAGTTATGGTAGTTACTCAAACGGTAAGTACGCCATATTGGGTGCAGTTTTGTCGCAAATCCTTAACCTTCAAGCGCTAGGTCATTGACTAAAATAGCTACTGTGCAATAACGTCCGGCTCTATTCCCAAAAAATAGGGCCGGGCATCTCTTTGCCAACAAACCCGGATAAACTCAGCCAAGTGATAAATGCAAAAGTAGATGAGTAGTATAGAAAAGTGCAACTCCCGCAAAAACAAAGCCAGAAGCGCGCCACCCGCCGTGATTAACTTCAGGAATTAAGTCGGAAGCAGCGACATAGAGAGTTACGCCAGCAGAAAACGGCAGCGTATATTTAACTGCGGGCTGAGCCAGCGCCACTAATAAAATTCCCGCCAATGTGGAGAGGGCAATCAGCGCAGTTGCGCGCTGTGCTGAGCTAGCCCCCTTTCCCGAAGAGAGCATTATCGAAGCCACCGTGAAGCCCTCCGGGATTTTGTGCAACAGCACTGCCACAAACAGCAATACGCCAAGACGAAAGTTCGTCAGCAACCCTGATGCGATTGCCACTCCATCGAAAAAGGTGTGGATTGAGAGAGCGATCACCGCCGAGGTTGCCGCCCCGTGTTGTAGGATTTCATCCTTATGCGTCTCTTCGCCAAAGTGGAAATGGGGCACAATGGTATGTTCGATCAGTTGAATCAACAGATAACCCGCTAGCACCCAGCCCATGGCAGTGGTTAGCTGCCCCCATTGCTGAGCGACTTCCGGGATGATCTCGATAAAAACAGCTCCTAACATAAATCCGGCTCCCAATGCGATGAGTTGTCTGAGCCGGACACGTTTCGCATCCCATAAATTCGTTAGCATAAATCCTCCCAGTAAATTTCCAGCCGCTGCCAGCAGGCCGAATCCCAGGAGTTGAGCGAATAATTTCATCTTGGCTAGCGTTTCCTGTCGTTGAGTGGAAGTAATCGGTAAAATCGCGCGGAACTATAGCACAGGCTCTGAAATCAAGCTTAACCAGAGGGAAATGTTTAAGCCTTAAACATTTTTTCTGATCGTAAGCAGGCAATCTTAAACGTCCTATCTGTTCGTGATTATATTTTCTGTAAATGGTTTGCTTTAGCGTCATGGACTTTAAGTAAAGCCTCAATGTTAGATTTGCCATTAATCGCTTGACAGCATTACCCCTCTTACATAGTATACGCGCCACTCAGTGGTTCAAAGTAGAGCAGGGTGGTTCAAATTGGATGGCGTTGTGGCTGCGGAGTGAGTCTTCCAATTTTTAATCCAGAATTAAGAAGACGATTAAGGGATGAAGCCTTTGGGGTGAAGCACTGTGGATTGTATACGCAGTCGCACGTTGCTGGTCGTTACAAAGAGATTGTCGAGGCGTAGCCGTCAAGAAGTGAGATGACTGATGTTGAGAGGAAGCTATACAGCAAGAATGGATGACAAGGGCCGCCTCAAGATCCCGGCGGACTTCAAACGTTTTTTGGAAGAGACCTATAAAAGCGCGGACTTTTTTGTGACCAGTCTTTCAGGCGAGGATGTTTGGATTTATCCATTAAAAGAATGGGAGGAGAAGGAAAAGAGGCTGGCTTTGGTGCCTTCTACGACGCCCGCGCTGCAAAGATATATGGATCGGGTGAGTTACTTCGGGCAGATGCAGCAGATGGATTCGCAGAATCGGATTCTGATTCACCCATTGTTGCGGGGCACAGCGGAGTTGATGGGCGATGTGATGGTGATGGGCAAGGTAGACTTTTTGGACGTGTGGGAGGTGGAACGGTTCCGCACTTCGCGATTGCAAGCACAGCCTTTCAGTGACGCGGACTCTGAAGCTTTGTCCCATTATGGCATTTGACGTGCCGTTTCAGTTTCAGTTCAGGAGATGCGGTGAACTATTGACCCCTTTTGCGCATCTCCTCCCCCGTGCCCTTTATTATCGGGCCGGTTTCGTCAGCGAACCGTTATGCCGATTCATCATCCGGTGATGCCTGTCGAAGCTCTCGCATACCTGGATGCGCGGAAAGACAGCTTGTTCATTGATGCGACGCTGGGACTGGGCGGGCATACTGAATCAATTTTGCAAGCCTCGCCGGGCAATCAGTTGATCGGATTTGATCGCGATGCCGAAGCAATCGAGTTAGCGGAGCAGCGATTGGCGCCATTCGGCCAGCGATTTGAAGCGGTTCATTCAGATTATCGGCAGATCAAAACAGTTCTTCAAGAAAAAGGGATTGGATCGGCTGCGGGCATTTTGGCCGATCTTGGTGTTAGCTCATTTCAGTTTGATACGCCGGAACGCGGGTTCAGTTTTCGCTTTAGCGGAAGCGGGAAGGATTCGCTGCCCCCTCCCATTGATATGCGCATGGATCGGTCGCAAGGGATGACGGCGGCGGATCTGGTCAATCGCTTAAGCGAGCGTGAACTGGCGGATATCATTTTTGAGTATGGCGAAGAGCGGGCGTCACGGCGAATCGCTCGATTGATCGTGGCTGAGCGGGCAAAAGCGGCGATCACTACAACCGGGCAGCTTGCTGATTTGGTTGTCAGGGCGGTTCATCAGCCAGGCCATTGGAAAATTCATCCAGCGACGCGGACCTTTCAAGCATTGCGAATCGCGGTTAATCGCGAGCTTGAGGGGCTGGATCAATTCGTTGCCGATGCCGTTGATCTGCTTGAGCCGGGCGGTCGTCTGGTGGTTATCACTTTTCATTCGCTTGAAGATCGAATCATTAAACAAGCATTCAAGTTTCAGTCTGGTCAATGTCGGTGCCCCTCAAACCAGCTTGTGTGCCAATGCGGAGCGGTCAAGCGTGTAGAAATTCTGACGCGTAAGGCTGTTCAGCCTTCTGAGGCTGAGATTGCAGCTAACCCACGCGCC
Organism: Blastocatellia bacterium; assembly: GCA_039922135.1. Classification (GTDB taxonomy): domain Bacteria; phylum Acidobacteriota; class Blastocatellia; order RBC074; family RBC074; genus RBC074. The sequence goes on along the minus strand of JBDSAM010000208.1, from coordinate 5,062 downwards.
AGAAGCGCTAAATTACGCGCCTGCCGAAAGCTGTGAGAGCCATCAGCTTTACTCCTTGCTGCATTGGCGAGTCTGAAAATCAATGCTAGTGGCTTGGGAAAGGGCCTAAACCCAAAGCTACAGCGTTTTGCCTCTTTTAGGAGCGTGGGAAACAATGAGAGCACAAAATCATCGCACCCAAATTCACCCGGGCGTCACCGCCAGGCGGCGTCCAAAATCACCAGCTTCGTCAGTCCAACGCCGTTCACGCCGCAAATCTGAAAAACGCGGGCAAGGTGCGCGCGTGATCTGGCTGATGATGATCATTGGAAGTCTGGTTGCTTCCGGCTTTTTGCTGGCTCAGCGCTCGCAGATCAATGCGCATCAACTTCGTCAGACAGAAGAGAAGTTCAAAACGCAGTTGGATGACATGACCAATCAACAGCGTTATCTGGCGCTTGAAAAGGAACGCGCCATCAATACGCAGGAGAGTGAGCGCATCGTTAAGCAAGCCAATCTGGTTCAGCCACAGTTGAAGAGGACCAATCAGCCGCCCATTTTGCAATCGTCACCCTCAAAACCTGCGGCAATCGTTGTCCCGGTAGGCAAAGTGCCCGCAGCGATGGCAAAGCAACTGGTCAGGTCATCTGTCAAACCGGTGGCGCAGCCACTAAGGCCGACCGTCAAAAAAGCCGCAACACGTGCGTCAGTTCCACCAAATCTGGCAAATCTGGCAAATCTGGCAAATCTGGCAGCGAAATCGGCCAAAATCCTACCGCAGGGCAAGGCAAACAAAGACAGCAAGAATCAGCGCCAGCCTGCACAGAAATATACTCAGAAGCCTGAGCAGAAACCTGTACAAAAGCTGGTACAGCTTTCATCGCGCAGCAATAAGGAAAAGCGTCACTGATCCTTAACGCCAGAATCACAAAGGTTCAAATTTCCAAGGTTCACGTTGAGGACCCGCCATGCGTGCTAAACAATCCGCAAACAATATGAGCAAGCGCACACTGACCATAACGTTGTTGCTGGGTGTCTGGATGATCGGGATCATTGTGCGGCTGATCTGGTTGCAAGTCCTCCGGCATGATCATTACGTCGCCCGTGCCGCGCAGAATCAGACTTCGCAAATCGAAACGCTGGCCACGCGCGGCCCGATCCTTGACCGCAACGGCAAGGAGTTGGCCGTCAGCGTCATTTTCGATTCGATCTTTGCCGATCAGAAAATGTTCAATGATAAGGATGCGAAACGTCTGCCTGAGAAACAGAAACAGCGCCTGAAGACGGCGCAAATACTCTCGCCCTTGCTGGGGATGAGTGAAGTCGAATTGGTCAAGAAGCTGACTGGCGATTCAGGCTACCTAAGGCTGACGCCCAAGCTGGATCCTGAAAAGTCGCAGGAGATTAAGGACGTCATTCAGAAAAATCATCTGTGGGGTGTGGCTGTCCAGCGAGAGCCGCAGCGTTTTTATCCCAACGATTCGCTGGCCGCCGCCATTGTTGGCTATATGGGCGAAGACCCGCGCCAGCCAGGCCAGATAGGCGGCCAGGCCGGGTTGGAGAAGTCGCAGAACAACCGGCTGGAAGGCACCCGGGGCGAGATTGAGCGCGACAGGGATGGCAAGAATCAATCTTTTGGCCGCCGCGAAATCTCTGCCGTTAACGGCGCGCAGGTCATGACCACCATTGACCTGCCGTTGCAACACAAGGTGGAGTTGCTGATTCTGAACGCACTGCAAATAAGTCACGCCAAGGGGGCATATGCCATCGTGCTTGATCCGGCGACCGGCGAAATTCTGGCGCTGGCCAATGCGCCAGGATTCAACCCGAACGAGCGGCCCAAGAGTGGGGAAGGAGAGGCCCGCCACAATCGCGCGATCAGTTGGCCGTACGAGCCGGGGTCGGTGATGAAGACCGTCACTTATGCCGCAGCCTTTGAGGAAGGCGCGCTGCAGCCCAGTACCACATTGAATTGCGGCAATGGCGAGATCACCATCGGCAAGCGCGTCATCCACGACACGCATGCTTACGGCGTGCTGCCTGCCGTTGACGCCTTCGCCAAATCATCGAACGTCTGCGCGATCCGCGTGGCAATGAGCATCGGCAAGCAACGCTTTTACGATTACCTGACGGCGTTCGGCTTTGGCCATAAAACCGGTATTGAACTGCCTGCCGAAACCAGAGGCATTCTGACGCCAGTGGAAAAATGGAATGGGGATTCGATTGCATCCATCGCCATCGGCCAGGAAGTCTCAGTCACGTTGTTGCAGGTCGCCGCCACCATGGGCACCATCGCCAACAAAGGCGTGCGGATGCAGCCGCATATCATTAAGCAGGTTGCCGCCGCTGATGGGAATGTGCTTTACAAGGCGCAGCCCGAAGCCCGCCGCGTGATCAGCGAACAGACGGCGCAAAAGATGAGCGAGTTATTAGAAGCCGTGGTCACGCGCGGCACCGCGCGTCACGCCATTCAACTGAATGGTTATACCGCAGCCGGTAAAACCGGCACGCCGCAGAAGGTTGATCCGAAAACGGGGAAATATTCGCAAAGCAAATTTATGCCTTCGTTTGCCGGATTTGTGCCAGCTACCGATCCGAAGTTCGTAATCGTCGTGATGCTGGACGAGCCGCAGGGCGCGGCGCATCAAGGCGGCAGCGTGGCCGCGCCGGTGTTTAACATGATCGCGCAAACAGCGTTGGGTGACTTCGTGGTGCCACCCGACGCCAAAGGCTTCCGCGATGCGCTAACCGCATTGTCGAACAAATACGAATCGAAGGCTGCCGAAGAAGATAGCCGGGAAACAGAGGTAATTGCGCAAGCGCAGGCAACAGCGACGCCGCAAACTGAGGGGCGTGCGGCAAATCAGGCAGGGGCTCAGGTGACGACTAAGGCTGTTGGAATTGCAGGGCCGGGCATTAATGTTTCAGCCAACATCGCGCCCTCTGAAGTGACCAAACGTTCACAAACCCAGGCCAATCCGACGCCTATGCTGCAGCCGGTCGCGGCGGGCAGCGTTATGCCGGACATTCGCGGGCGTGGCATGCGCGCGGTGATTCAGGCCTGCACGCAATTGAATTTACCCATGAAAACTTCCGGCAACGGCATCGTTGTCCGACAACTGCCAGTTCCCGGCACGCGCATTCGGCCCGGAGATGAGTGCAAAGTGGAATTCCAGTAGTGGCCGGTGATTGGTGGTTGGCAAGTTTGAATCGCCCACCACCAACCACTGGCCATCAACCACCAAAAGTTATGGTGACTCTGAGCGAAATCGCAAGCTACATCAATGCGCGCGCCAGCGGCGGGAGCGGAAGGCTAGACATGGGCGTTGGCGCGTTTGCTTCATCGGTCACGCATGATTCGCGTCGAGCCATGCCCGGCGGCATCTTCGTCGCGATCGCAGGCGCACAAACCGACGGGAATCGATTCGTCGGAGAAGCAGCGAAGCGCGGCGCGAATATCGTTATCTCAGAACAGGGGCGTCCCGGCGATTTCAAAGGCGTCTGGCTGCAAGTCGCCAACGCGCGCGAAGCGCTGGCCAAGGCTGCTGCCATTGTTCACGGCCACCCATCGGGCCAGCTTAAACTGGTTGGGCTGACCGGAACGAATGGCAAGACGACGACGGCTTATCTGGTGGATTCGATCTTTACCACCGCGGGCAAGAAAACGGCAGTGATGGGAACCATTGGTTATCGCATCGGCGACTTGGTCATTGACGCTGATTACACCACGCCCGAAGCGTCAGAAACGCAGGACTTCCTTCGCCGCGCCGTTGCATCGGGCGTGACGCACGCAGTGATGGAGGTCTCTTCCATCGCGCTTGAAATGCACCGCGCCGACGATCTGGAGTTCGCAGCGGCGGCATTCACCAATCTGACGCAGGATCATCTGGATTTTCACGGCACGATGGAGAACTACTTCGCGGCCAAGAAAAAACTGTTCGATGGCAGCATTGGTAAGGGTCCGGAACACCCGATCATCAACCTGGACGATCCGTCTGGGGCTGCGTTGGTCGAAATCGCTGGAAAGACAGCATTGACTTACGCGCTGGACGCAGAAGCGCAGATCACAACCACAGAGCGCCAGTTCACGCTGGACGGGATGCGATTCATTGCCAGCACGCCTGCGGGCGAGATCGAAATTGCCTCGTCGTTGGTAGGCCGTCCGCATGCCTACAATTCGCTGTGTGCAATCGGCATTGGATTGGCGCTGGGCTTTGACCGCGACACGATTGCGCGCGGCATCAATCAGTGCCGTGGCGTGGCCGGGCGATTCGAACGTGTCAGTACGGGGGGCGATGACATCACTGTTGTGGTTGATTATGCGCACACGCCGGACGCGCTGACGGGTGTGCTTGGCACAGTTCACGACGCTCAAGCGCATAAGAACGGAAAGCGTGGGCGAGTCATTGCGGTGATGGGTTGCGGTGGCGATCGTGATCGCACGAAGCGCCCGCTGATGGGCGAAGCGGCATCGCGTTTGAGCGATCAGGTGATTGCCACATCCGACAATCCGCGCAGCGAAAATCCGGCGATGATCTTAAATGACATTCGCATCGGGATGGATCGGATTGGCAAGCCGTACGAATTGATCGTTGACCGGCGCGAAGCGATCTTTCGCGCTGTCACGTATGCCAAACCGGGTGACGTAGTCATCATCGCCGGCAAAGGGCACGAGACGTATCAGATTCTGCCAACGGGTAAAATTCATTTCGACGACCGCGAAGTGGCGCGCGAGGCACTGGCCGAGCGCAGAGCGAAACTGGGATAACTGTGAACCTAAGCGAAATCGCGCGTCTGTGCGCCGCCAGTCATATGCTGAATGATCAGTTGGCCGCATTTGAGCCAACCGGCTTCGCCATTGATTCGCGTGCCGTCAAACCGGGCGGTTTGTTCGTCGCCTTGCCGGGCGAACAGGTTGACGGTCACACGTTTGTTCAAGAGGTCTTTGACAAAGGGGCATGCGCGGCGCTGGTCGTTCATCACCGGCTGCCGTTCGCAAGTGAGTTGGGAGAGTTGGCTGACAAGCTGCTCTTCGTTGAAAACACGGCGTGCGCAATGCAGCAACTGGCAGCGCGCGTGTTGG
>JBDSAM010000207.1:0-2997 GCA_039922135.1 Blastocatellia bacterium | reverse complement strand
AGGTGGAGAGAGGAAATCTCACACGGGCTGAAGCAATATTTGGTGGGGTGGAATCGGCGAATTCCTGGATAACCTACGAGCTTCCGACGGGCGAGGGGTGCAACTGTAAGTACGCAGGCGAAGCGAAAGGCTTGCGACGAGGAAGAGGCAGACAGTTTTGTAGATTTGTAAAGGCCGGATAACAAAAACGCACGGCGTCTTATATTATTGCGGCAACTTGCTTGCGACCGGTTCATCAATCAAAAACCAGTACGACAAAATGCCTAAGACCAGCACCACGCCAACAATACCCAGAGCTATGGCAAATGAGTGGGTTTTGTAAGCAATGTATCCGGTCAGCGCCGGAGCAATGATGCCGCCCAGGTTGCCGCCGAAGTTTTGCAGGCCGGACGCAGTACCGACGATCTCTTTTTCGCAAACAGCCTGCGTTAGCGTCCACGTGTTGGGCGTCGCCAGCCCAAGTCCGGCAACCGCTACTGTCAGCAGCCAGACTGAAGTGGTTTTGTCCGCGACCAGACCGGCAGGAACGATCAAACAACAAATCAGCATGCCAGCGACAATAAAAAGTTTGCGAATGCGAATCTCGTTGCCGCCGCGCCGCACCAGCCAATCACTAAGCAAACCAGACACCAGAATCACCACGGACATCGCCAGATACGGGAACGATTGGTAAAACCCCCATTCGGCTTTGCTGAATCCGCGCACCGTCATCAGGTAATCGGGCAGCCACAGAGTAAAGACGAACCAAGCGTAGTCGTAGGAGAAAAATCCCAATGTTGTGCCGAGCACGCTCTTTCGTTTCAGCAGCTTCATCCCCTCGATCAGCGAAAAGCCTTTCTTTGGCGACGCCGCATTTTTACCCGCTGCGAATGGCACTTCCCAGTGCCGCAGCGTCAGCATCCATCCGGCGATCCACACCAGCGGCAGCAAACCGACCACGACAAAGAACAGCCGCCAGTCATACCGGATCAAAAAGTATGCGCCCAGTGAACCAATTGCTGCCTGTCCCAGCCGTACGCCAGTCAAATAGATCGCCGTCACCGTGCCGCGTTCGCCGTCGCGGAACCAGTTGGAGACGGCCCGCGCGCTGGCCGGGAAAGCCACAGATTGCCCCACGCCGACCAATGCCCGAATCGCCACCAATCCCCACAGGCCTTTCGCCAGTCCAGTCACCGTCGTCACCAACGACCAGAACAGAAAGCCCAGCGAATAAGACCGCCGCACACCGACGCGATCAGTCAGATTGCCTGCCGGAACTTGCAGAAAGCAGTAAATCCACGAAAAGGCCGACAGCAGCAGGCCTTTCTGGGCGTCGTTCAGGTTGAAGTCTTTCGAGATGAAGGGCAGCGCCACGCCCAACGAATTGCGCTGGGCATAACTGAAGAACATGCCGCTGAACAGCAGAAACGTCAGCCACCAAAGCCGCGGAGAATTCTTCAACGAAAACTTCGTTTCGACAGGGTTCATTTGGTTTCTGGCCTCTTTGATCGGGAATTGGACGGTGGAAAAGCGCGGGCATCGTGCCACGCTATTCCTGCTCTTGCAATTGCGCGGCTGAACGATTTTCATGCCGCGCATCAACTTTATCTCAATGCGGAGAACAATCTTGAAAAATAAAAAAACTCCTGAGCAATTGCGCAGCCACCGATGGCTGGGCACCAGCGACATTCGCGCCTTCGGCCACCGTTCGCGCGCCAAACAAATGGGCTACGCGTCAGAAGATTACGCGGGCAAACCCATCATCGGCATCATCAACACGTGGAGCGATCTGAGCACCTGCCACAGCCACTTCCGCGAGCGCGCCGGCGAAGTTAAACGCGGCGTCTGGCAGGCGGGCGGCTTTCCAGTGGAATTGCCGGCAATGGCGGTCAGCGAAATTTTTATGAAGCCCAGCCCAATGCTCTACCGCAACTTTCTGGCGATGCAGACCGAAGAGTTGATGCGCTCGCAGCCGGTGGACGGCGTTGTGCTGATGGGCGGTTGTGACAAGACTACGCCGGGCTTGCTGATGGGCGCGATTACGATGAATTTGCCAGCGATTTACCTGCCCGCCGGGCCAATGCTGCGCGGCAATTGGAACGGGCAGCCGTTGGGCAGCGGTTCGGATGTCTGGAAGTATTGGGCCGAAAAATGCGCAGGCAACATTACCGAAGAGCAATGGTCGGAAATGGAAGACGGCATCGCGCGTTCCGCCGGACACTGCATGACAATGGGCACGGCTTCGACGATGACTTCGATTGCCGAAGCGATGGGAATGACATTGCCCGGCGCGGCTTCGATCCCGGCGGTGGACGCCAGCCATCAGCGGATGGCGGCAAGTTGCGGGCGGCGCATTGTCGAAATGGTCTGGGAAGATTTGAAGCCGTGCGACATCCTGACCGCTGCTTCGTTTGAAAACGCCATCACGACGGACATGGCCATTGGCGGTTCGACCAACGCTATCATTCATATCGTCGCAATGGCCGCGCGCGCAGGCGTTAAAATTGACTTGAAGCAGTTTGACGAAATCGCTCAGCGCACACCGATGATTGCCAACATCCGTCCGTCAGGTGAATTTCTGATGGAAGACTTTTATTACGCGGGCGGCTTGCGCGCGTTGCTGAATCAGATTCCCGGCTTGTTGAAACTGGATGCGCTGACCGTCAACGGCAAGACCCTGGGCGAGAACATCGCGTCAGCGGCGGTCTGCAACGTTGATGTCATTCGTTCGATTGAAAATCCTGTTTCGGCCAAAGGCGGGACGGCGGTGCTTTACGGCAACCTTGCGCCGAACGGCGCAGTCATCAAACCGACGGCTGCGGATCCGCGATTGTTACAGCACACAGGACGGGCCGTGGTCTTCAAGGACTACAACGATATGGCTGCGCGGATTGATGACGACAGTTTGGACGTGGATGCCGATTCAGTGCTGGTATTGCAGAACGCCGGGCCGCTGGGTGGGCCGGGCATGCCGGAATGGGGAATGCTGCCAATCCCGAAAAAACTGCTGAAACAGGG
>JBDSAM010000206.1:0-12553 GCA_039922135.1 Blastocatellia bacterium | reverse complement strand
GCGTGCGCTATCCTGAGCATGATCCCGGACACTGCAACGACTGCGACGCCAGTGTGCTGTTTGAAGTAAAAGTGCCGCGCGGCGTGGCTTATCGCTATAACTCAATCTCCAGCGTTAGTGGCGACGTTGATATCGCGGGCGTCAGCGGTGAGTTGACAGCTAAATCCGTTAGCGGCGAAGTGACAGTGAAGGACGTCGCAGGCTCAGTTCACGCTTCATCCGTCAGCGGCAATGTCCATGTCGGCAAAGTCGGAGGCACGGTGAGCGCCAAATCCACCAGCGGCAATGTTGAAGTCGAAATCGTTTCATTGGAAGGAGCAGGCAATCTGGAGTTCGGTTCAGTCAGCGGCAACGTGCGCGTCAAACTGCCCGGCAATCTGGACGCCGAAGTCAGCCTGTCTACAATGAACGGCGATTTGAAGACGGATTTCCCGCTGACGATTGAAAAGTCAAAATGGGGCGTGGGGCAAAAGGCCAATGGTCGCGTGGGCAGCGGCGCTCGCAATTTGAAGATGTCTTCTATATCTGGCGATCTGAGTTTGCTGAGGCTGTAAACACAAAATCAAACTAATCAAAACGGCTGAAGGACAATAACCTCCTTCGGCCTTTTGATTTTCCTACTCCGGATTAACCCTGCCCTTCTTCCCTTTCCTTTCGTTCTCTTCTTGTTTCTGCGGTTTTGATTCAACAGGAGGCCGCAGGATTTTCGGACTTGATTCAATTCGCGATGGTTCACGCGGTTCTTCGCGCGGACGATCGCGAATTGGTTGTGGGGTAGGCCTGCTAATAATTGGGTTTGGCTTTCTTTCGGAATCCGGATCGCCCAGCGGATCTAGATTCGGCTCTATCGCACCCGGCAGGAAATCGCCATTACGCGCGGCGATCTTGGCCAACTCAGTCGCGTGCTTGTGGGAGCGTTCGGCGATGATCGGCTTCAGTTCGTCAGGAACATCGGGGGTGGGAGGAAATTTGCCTTTCGGTTTGTCCTTCAGGTAATCCCGCATGAAATCAATCCAGAAAGGCAATGCGGCAGAACCACCTGCTTCTCCCTTGCCCAGGCTCTTCTTGCTGTCGCTGTACCCGATCCACACGCCACAGGTGACCGCCGGATCGTAGCCAATAAACCACGCGTCGGTGTAATCGTTCACGGTGCCGGTCTTGCCTCCCAGGGGATGGCCCAGACTGCTGGCCGCTCTTGCCGTGCCTCCGGTAACCACCCCCCGCATCAGTTCGACCATCTGGGCGGCGATGTATTCGCTCAAAACTTTGTATTGCTTCGGCTCAGCCTTATCCAGTTCATTGCCGTCGCGGTCTACGATCTTGCGAATGCGGGTCGGTTCGACGCGCACGCCGCCGTTAGGGAACGTCGAATAGGCTGACACCATCGCCAGTAGAGGCTCTTCCGTCGCGCCTAACGCCGAAGGTAGAAACGGCGCCATCGGGGTTGGCAACCCAATTCGTTTAACCAAATCGGCCGCGTTCCTGACGCCAACCTCGTCCAATATCCGAACGGCCGGGATGTTGCGTGACAGCGCGAACGCCTTGCGAATTGGCATGGCGCCCATAAACGAGTTGTCGTAATTGTGTGGTTCCCAACTGCCATGCACGAACGGAGAGTCATCCACGGTGTCATCAGGCCTCAAGCCCTGTTCCAGTGCCGTCGCATAAATAAAAGGCTTGAACGCTGAGCCGGTCTGCCGGTTGGCCTGCGTCGCGTGGTTAAATTTGCTGGTGGCGAAACTGTATCCGCCAACCATCGCTTTAATCTCGCCGGTTTTGGACTCCACCATCGCCAATGCTGCCTGCACATCCGGCTCCGGATCGAGTTTGACTCTCAGAATCTTGGTCGCGGGATCAATCGCATCAATTTTGAATTGCGCCAGATCGCCGCGCTTGAAAATTTTGGAAGGTGGGCGCTTTAAGATTTCTGTATCCGCGGCGGTGATGGTCGCGGAATAACTACCGAACGAAACTTTCGTGCCTTTATCGCTGACCTCTCTGACAAGCCCGGTCATGATGTCGCCAACTTCCGGCACCGCGATCCACGACGAGTGCTGATAGGTATCAGGATTCGCACCCTCTTTTTCAATGATGTTGTCGAATTTAACCCTCCACCCGTGGCGCTGCTCGTATTTGCGCGCGCCCTTGCGGACGGCTTCGACCGCCCACAACTGCGCCTGTGCGTCAAGCGTGGTATAGACGTGCAAGCCCGCGCGATACACTTCCATCGCGTCCTGCGAATGCCGTTCGACCAGAATCTTTTGCAGTTCCTGACGCACTTCTTCCAGAAAATAGGCGTATGGCGAACGGTCTGTCTTGCCGCGCTGGTCATCCACGTTCAAGCCGAGCGGCTTAGCCTTGAATGCGTCAGCGTCGCCTTCTGAGATAAAACCTGCATCGGCCATTGCCTGCAGCACCAGATTGCGGCGATCCTTAGCAGCCTTCTGACGATTGATAGGCGAAAACTGCTGATGACTTTTTGGCAGAGCCGCCAGCATCGCGTATTGATCCAGCGTTAATTCATTGAGATGTTTGCTGAAGTAATAATTGGCTCCCGCTTCAAAGCCGTATGCTCCACCGCCAAGGAAAATCTGATCGCAGTACATCATCAAGATTTGATCTTTGGTGTAAACGCGTTCGATCTGCAAAGCGTAGATCGCTTCATTCAGCTTGCGAGTATTGGAGCGTTCGCGCGTCAGGAAGAGGCCGCGCGCCAGTTGTTGCGTCAGCGTCGAAATGCCCTGTACGCGCCGCTGGCGGATCAGGCTTTGCACCACCGCGCCGACCAATCGCACTGGATCAATGCCGATGTGATTGTAAAAGCGCGTGTCTTCGATGGCCAGAATTGCCTGCTTCATCCCTTCAGGAATTACTTTATAGTCGGTGGATTCGATCGGGATTCGCCGTTCCAGGGACAGTTCGCCAATGACGGTCTTGCCGTCGTCCGCGAAGACCTTGGTGACTTCGGGCGGGCGGTAATCCGCCAGCCCATCCACATCATCGGCGAAGCTGCTGATGCTGGTTTGGCAAGCGAACGCCGCACCGGTCATCAATCCGGCAACCATCGTCAGCATCACCAGCGATCCAAAGGTTGCTGAACGCAGGAAGTCTTCGACACGAAATCTGAAGTCTGTTAGCTTATCTTGCCAAGTGCTTCCGGCTGATCCGCGACGCGGCCCATTCGGCTCGTCGTCAGGCGATAAAAAGAAGTTGTCTGACATAGCGCCGCGATTATACCAGCCAGAGGCGGTTCTAGCTCAAGGCTCAAACGACTGAAGACGAACAATGGGAAATCCAATACACCAGACGCATCGCCTGCTTTTCGCCCTGATTTTCAGTCTCGCTCTGCCTGCTTTTGTATTCGCGCAGACTCAACCCGCCAAACCATCCCAAGCTGAAGCCGCCGTTCGCGCCGTCCTGGAAAAGCAAGTTGGCGATTGGAACGCCGGAAGGCTGGAAGAATTTATGGCCGGTTATTGGCGCTCGCCGAAACTGACGTTCTTTTCGGGCGGACGCAGGACGGCGGGTTGGGATGCGACGATTGAACGCTACCGCAAGACGTACCAAGCAGAAGGCAAAGAAATGGGCAAACTGCAATTTTCCGATCTGGATATTCAACCGCTTGGCGCCAGCGCGGCGGTGGTGCGCGGGCGATACGAACTGACAATGTCCGACGGCAAGAAACTTGACGGCCAGTACACGCTCATTTTTCGCAAATTCAAGGATGGGTGGAAGATCATTCACGATCACACGTCATCAAATCAGTAGGCTCAATTGCAGTTAGGCTATAGGCTCAAGAAAATGCTTTTCCTACGAAGGCACACAAAGAACCACGAAGAAAACCAACCCGGCCAATCAGAAACGTCCTTTCTGCCTTCGTGGGAGAGGGTCTTCTTGAACGCCCTAGCAAGGAGGTAACGCAATGCGCTCAATTCGTTATCCGCTCAACATCACGACCGTTATTTTGCTGCTCGTGTCGCTCATTCCTCCTGTGCCAACCAGCGGGCAAGGCCAGGATTTAACCTTTCGGTTGATGAACATCGAACGGCGCGTGGACCAACTGCAAACGCGGGTTGATTATGTGGAGCGCACGCAGCAATCGCCAACCACTAACACTCAAAGCTCGAACATGGCAACTGCCGCCGTGCTGGAATTGCAGCGCCAACAGTTGTATTTGGCCGAACAGGTTTTGACGATGCAAAAGCAGATGCTGGAAATGCAGAAGAAGATTGATCGCCTGACGCCACCCCCAACGCCAGCAAGTCAGGAAAAGAAAGAAAAGCTGGAAGAAAAACCGAGGCCCAAGCCCACCGCAAAACCGTAATCTCAAATTTCGAATCTCAAATCGAATTGATCCGCGCCAGCACGCGTTCGCAGGCAGCGCAAAAAAATTCTGGCGATGGCAGCAGGCTCAACACCAAAAACGCCTCGCGCCGGAAGTCGAAAAAGTATCCCGGATGTACAAGCACATCGTCTTCCGCCAATAGCCGCAAAACCCATTCTTCTTCCGTCAGGTGACGCGGAATTTCCAGCGTCGCATACCAGCCACCTTCGGCAGCCAGCAACCGGCAAGACGTGCCTTCAACCCTTTCCACCAACCAATCGTGATTTGCTTTGACGCGATCCAGAATCTGCTGCTGCAATCCAGCGCGCAATTTTAGCCAGTGCGGCGCGGCGTGCTGGACGGGCGCGCCAACAGATAGAAATGTATCGGCGATCAGATCAAGCCGTTCAATCGCTTCAGCGCGCAAGCCCGCAGGGCCGTTCGTCACAATCCAGCCCAGTTTCATCTGCGGCAAGGCGAGGATTTTGGAAACCCCGCTCAACACAAAAGTCAGCGCCTCCGAATTTTCCACCAGCGAAGCCGCGCGCCGCGCATCTTCACCAAAGGCGTAATCGCTGAAGACCTCATCCACGATTAACGCCAACGCATGCCGCGCGCAGATTTCGTTCAATTGTCGAAGCTCGTCGCGTTTGATGAATGATCCCGTTGGATTGTTCGGGTTCACCAGAATGATCGCACGCGTCGCCTGAGTGATTGCCCATTCAATCGAATCAAAATCAATCCGCCAACCCGCCCCACCTTTGCCAGCCAATTCTTTAGGATGAATGTAGCCGAGTTCGTAAGGCCGCAACTCAACGCCTTCCAGCGTCGCCAGAAATTCAAACAAGGGATAACTCGGCTGCGGCACCAGAACATTATCGTTGTGATTGGCCAGTAGCTTGAACAGATAGGAATACGCTTCGCTGGTGCTGGCCATTAAATGAATGTGTTCAGGATCAACCGTGAAACCGCGCTCGGCGTAATAAGCCGCGACCGATTCGCGCGCCATCAACAAGCCTTTGGCCTGCGGTTCGTACAGCATCGCCCCCGGTTGCGACAGCCCCGGCAAGATTTCATCCACGGGAAAATCGAATCCTGCCCGCGTCGGATTCGATTCCGTCAAATCCAGAATCCGCGCGCCCGCGCGCTGCTTTTCAGCAATCAGTTGCGATAGCCGGTTGGCGTCTAAATCCCACTTGAATCGTGTCGAGAACATTACGGCGTCCTTTGTTTGCTGTTTTCAGCAATTGCTGTTTCACTTTTTATCATTGTCTTGTTTCGAGTATAAAGCTGCCTGTCCGGATCGCGATACAACAGGTAAATCAAAACCACTCCGTCCAAAATAGAGTTCAAAACACCAACCATGATTGACCAACCATTTCCCTTCTCGGATCAGGCCTTGGCACGCCGCCTGGAAAAAACGGAAGCGCAAGCCAGCGCGGAATTCGTCGAAGCCAGAGCCAGCCTATCTCCTGACTCCGGCGCGCAATGGATCAAAGTCGCGGGCACATACGCGATGTTCGACGGCGTCGGTTCGCCGATTACGCAAACATTCGGGCTGGGAATCTTTCAGCCGATTACCGCAGCCGAGCTGAAAACGATTGAAAAATTTTTCCGGGAGCGCCAGGCCGATGTCTTTCACGAAGTCAGCCCCCTGGCCGATCAAACCGCGCTGGCATTGCTGAACGAACATGGATACCAGCCATTTGAATTCACCAGTGTCTTGTACCGTCCGTTGTGGCATGGGATGCAACTGGCTGGGACTGCCAATGAAAAGATCAACGTGCGTTTGATTTCAAACACTGAAGCCGAACAGGAATTGTGGGCGCAAACTACGACCAAAGGCTGGAGCGAATTTGCCGAATTGACCGATGCAATCCTGGAACTATCCCGAATCGGCACGAAAAGGCCGAACTCGCTTTGCTTCTTAGCAGAGTTGGAAGGGCAGCCCATCGCGACCGGCGGCCTGAGCATTTGCGATGGCGTAGCTTTGCTAGCCGGAGCCAGCACGATTCCGGAAGGCCGAAAACAAGGCGCGCAACTGGCGCTGCTGGACGGCCGGTTGCGATATGCCGTCGAACAAGGCTGCGATCTGGCGATGATGGGAGCGCTGCCGGGCAGTGCTTCTCAGCGCAACGCCGAACGGCAAGGATTCCGCATCGCCTATACCCGCATCAAATGGAAGTTGAGTTGAAGTTCAGGTTGAAAGCATATGCCCAAGTGGTATTGGCTCAATAAAGAGAGGCGGAAAGTCAGCCACAGATAAACACAGATGGACACAGATTGCTTTCGGGAGAGCATTATCTGTATTGATCCGTGTTCATCTGTGGTTCCATTTCCTCTTCCGTCTGAACCACTACCACTTTTGCTACTTCCCTTCTAGCTTCCCAGCTTTGGCGAAATCGCCCGCTTTGAAAAGGGATACCTTGGCCGGGTCAATGTGTTTGCGCATGGCGGCGGTAATCTGGTCGGGCGTCAGGGCTTCGACTTTCTTTTCGAAGTCCGCATCGAACGCCAAGGTGCGACCGAGGAAGGTGTAGCCGAGCAGCTTGCCGGAAAGTTCGGCGTCCTGTGCGCGGCTGACCTGGCGCGATTGCAGCCAGCCTGTTTTGGCGTTGGCAATCTCTTCCGCCGTGAAACCTTCTTTCAACGCGCGCGCCAACTCTTCCTTGAATGCCTGCTCCAGCTTGTCGCGGTTTTGCGGGGCATAAATGGCGAAGGCCAGGAAGTTGCCTGTCTTATCGATAGCTCCAGCGGCCAGTTGCGAACCGACGCCGTAGCTAAGGCCTTCTTTCTGGCGAATGCGAACGGCTAGGCGCGAATTCAAAAATCCGCCGCCGAGCATGTAATTGCCCAGAGTGAGCGCAGGGTAATCTGGATCGTCATCGCGCAGATTCAAATTCAATCCGGCGATGAAAAAGGAATTGGCTTTGTCGGGCGTTTCGAAGTTTTGATTGACTGCCGCGACGTCTTTGAAGCTGTCAGGGATGCGCGTGTAGGGCATTTTGCTCTTCCAGCCGCCGAACAGATCATTCGCCAGCTTGGCCACTTCCTTTTCGTCGAAATCGCCAACCACGGAAAGCTCTCCGTTGCCCGCGCCATAAAAGTCCGAGTAGAACTTCTTGACGTCATCCAGCGTCGCCGCTTTCAGATCGGCAATCGTTTCGTCCGGCGTCGAAGTGTATTTGACGTGCCCTTTCGGATACGGGTGCATCTGGCGCTGCATGGCAATGACCGCGACCGATTGCGGATCGTTGCGCTGCTCTTCAACGCCAGCAAGTTCTTCCTGTTTCAGTTGGTCGAACTCAGTAGCGGGGAAAGAGGGTTCGCGCAGGATTTCAGCAACCAGCTTCAAGACGGCAGGCAGATTCTCGCGCGTGGTTTCGATGCTGACGTTGGCCGCTGCCGCCCCGCCGCCAACATTGACGCGGGCTTTCAGGCGATCGAATTCATCTTTGATCTGCTGACGCGTGTGTTTCGCCGTGCCGCGCATCAACATTGATCCGGCCAGGTCAGCAGCCGTTTCGCGATTCATCAAGCTCTTTTCATCGCCGAAGCGCAGCATCAGATTGGCGACGACCGTGTTACCGCGCGTCTTTTTCGGCACCAGGCTGTATTTGATGCCACCAGCGGCAGCGCGAATCGTACGCGATTCAATGTTTGCGGGCGTTGGATTAAACGCTTCGCCTTCGGCCATCTTCGCATCGCCCTTGTAATCTTTGACCAGCGCCAGTACGTCCGGATTAGCGGGAATGTCAGAACGGTCGGGTTTCGGCGTCGGGACGAATTGCCCCAGCGTGCGGTTCGACTGCTTCAGATAGGTCGCCGCCACGCGCCGCACATCTTCGGGCGTCAGTTTGCGCAAGCGGTCACGGTTGATAAAGATCAGTCGCCAATCGCCATATCCGATCCATTCGCTCATCTCCAGGCCGACGTCTTCAGACGAGTTAAGCTTCAGTTCAATATCTTTGATCAGATTGGCGCGGGCGCGCTCGACTTCTTCTTTAGTGATCGGCGTTTTGGCAATCTGTTCCACTACATCCAGCAGCGTGTTGCGCGCGTCATCCAATGACTGTTCCTGCCGGAGCTGCGCGCCAACAATCAACAGGCTCGGCTCGCCGAAGATATAGGGGAAGTTGAAAACAGCGGCGGCCTTTTTCGTTTCAACCAATGCTTTGTGCAACCGGCCCGACGGCTGATCGGCCAGAATCTGCATCAACACACTGGCTGCCGCGGCATCAGGGTGCGAACTGCCTGGAATGTGATACGCCGCCATCACCAACTGAACGTCGCCAACGCGACGCACCGTCACCGCGCGTTCGCCATCCTGCGTCGGCTCTTCGGTGTAAATCTTCGTCAATATGCGATCCGGCTTGGGCAGCTTGGCGAAGTATTCATTGATCAGCGCCAGCGTCTTGGCTTCGTCAATCTTTCCGGCCACCAGCAGCACTGCATTATCAGGCTGGTAATACTTTTTGAAGAACGCCTGCAGCCGTTCAATCGGCACATTTTCGATGTCGGCGCGGGCGCCAATGGTGGATTTGCCATAGTTGTGCCACAGGTAAGCAGTCGAATAAACGCGCTCGCTCAAAACGCCGCCCGGATCGTTCTCGCCCATTTCATATTCGTTGCGAACGACGGTCATTTCGCTGTCAAGGTCTTTTTTGGCAATGAAGGAATTGATCATCCGATCCGATTCCAGGTCCAGCGCCCATTTCAAGTTCTCTTCGGTTGCGGCAAAGGTCTCGAAATAGTTGGTGCGGTCGTACCAAGTTGAACCGTTCGGGCGGGCACCATGCGCGGTCAATTCTTCTGGGATGTTCTTGTGGTTTGGCGTGCCCTTGAAAACCATATGTTCCAGCAAATGCGCCATTCCGGTTTCGCCGTAATTTTCGTGCTTTGAACCGACCAGATAGGTGACGTTGACCGTCATCGTTTGTTTTGACTGATCAGGAAAAAGCAGCACGCGCAATCCATTGGGCAACCGGTATTCGGTGATGCCTTCGACTGAGGTGACGCGCGCGATTCCTTGCGGCATTGCGGGAGCGTTCTGTGCCCAAGCCGCGATGTTGGCCCCGATATTGATTGAAGCAAGTGTAACCGCGCCCAAGAGCAGGCGCAGGCTGACGCTAACTTTTCGCAAATTCATGTTTCCTCCAAAAAATTGCCAATGTTTGTGCTGAACTGGCCGTTGAAGCCGTAGTAGACTCGCGCCCCTGACAGTCCCTGAGTCGGGATTGTCCCAATTGGTCAGCGTTCTTTTACGCACTTCATGTTTGCTTCTTATTTGATCACGGTCGGCTTGCTAACGATACCTTAACCATTCTGCTTCGCCAACCCGCACAAGTGGTAACGCCTGTGACGGCCATCACAGACCGATAACGAAAATCTGCCTACAGTTAAGTTCAAATTCCCTGCAGTGCCCGGCTGTAGTTCCATCTACGCAAACTTGAATAAACCTAGGAACAACCTCATGCAGGCAATGATTCAACGCTTGCCGCAAGGAGTAGCTCGTGCGAACCCTCAAAATCATTCTTGTTGCAACTTTCTGCCTGGCTCCTCTGTCGCTGATTTCCACGCGGGTAGCGGCATTAACAGCGACGATCACCCAAAGCAGTTCCGCCAAAGCAAAAGCAGGCAAGACCGCCAGTGACGCTGCTCAATCAAAACAGAAATCGAAACCCAATCCGCCTATAGACGCAGCTAAATATGTCGGCAGCGATTCCTGTTCGGAATGCCACGGCGCGGAAACCACACATTACGCGCTGACCGCGCACAGCAAGACCAAGCTCATCAGCGAGAAGGTGGATATGAGAGGTTGCGAAGCCTGTCACGGCGGCGCGCGCGACCATCTGGGCTTTTATCTGAACATCCAAAAACTGAACGAAGCCGGCAAAGAGGATGAAGCAACCGTGTTGATGAACGACACGGAGAAAGCCGCTGCCGCAAAGATGATTTCATTCAAAGAGCTGGGAGCGGCAGAAGCTTCAGCACTGTGCCTGAAATGCCACGAAGGATCGCAAGGCCGCAGCGAAGAGCGATTCAACTTCCGCCGTAGCGAACACGCCCGCCACGGTGTTTCTTGCCTGGACTGCCACTCTTCGCACGAACCGAAGCGCACAGAGTTCTTGTTGAAAGGTTCTGAGCCGGGCATGTGTTACACCTGCCACGCCGACCAGAAGGCATCCTTCGCCAAGCCCTTCCACCACAAAGTGACCGAAGGCGGCATGAAGTGTTCCGATTGCCACAACCAGCACGGCGGCTTTATGGGCAAATCGCTGCGCAATTCCGTCACTGGTGATACGACCTGCTTAAAATGCCACGCCGACAAACAAGGCCCGTTTGTTTTCGAGCATGCGCCGGTCAAGGTCGAAGGCTGCCAGTCCTGCCATACGCCGCACGGTTCGACGAATCCGAAACTGC
This sequence comes from Blastocatellia bacterium, assembly GCA_039922135.1. Taxonomy (GTDB): domain Bacteria; phylum Acidobacteriota; class Blastocatellia; order RBC074; family RBC074; genus RBC074. The sequence continues at coordinate 1,806 of JBDSAM010000206.1, read as the reverse complement.
TGACCCGAAATCTGGTCAGGTTCCTGTGTATCGAATGCCATTCAAACACGCCGGAACTCGCCGGAGATGGCGCAGGGCTTGGCACTCAAACCCCGACAGGACACGACCTGACCCAGCCGCGCTATCAGAACTGTACGGTTTGCCATATTGACATTCACGGTTCGAACAAAGAGCGATTCTTCCGCTAAAAGGAAAGGAGAGAAGATGAAAAACAATCACCACCAAATCATTTTATGGCTCTCTCGAATCTGCGCGGGGGCAATAGCGGCGCTGTTCATGGCTTTTGGTTCGCTGGTCTTTGCACAAAGCGTGGAGAAGATCGAAACCAGCCAGCAGACCAGAGAGGGCGACAGCGAACTGGAACGCGCCAAAGCCATCGTTGGCAATCCGAAAGACAACAAACCCAGCAAGCCGGAAACGGGCCGCACCTGGGGCGTTTATTCCACCACTAGCACGCTTGAGCTTGGCTACCGCTTCGTTGATACCAAAGGCAGTGTTGGTCGTTACCTGTCGGACGTTAATGTCCGCGACGGGTTCCGCGTGCTTGGATCTTCGTTGGATATGCGTGCGCAGCCCGGCACCGGCGTTCTATTTGATTTTCTGCACGCCGACGTGAACAACGCAGGCGGAGATCAAAGCCAGTACTTTTCGCTGCGGATGGACAAGGCGAAATGGTACCGCTTCGACAGCAATGTCCGGCGGTTTAATTACTTTCGTTCGCCGGGACCTAACTTCGCGCTTGGGCTTCGCGATTATGATCTGCGCCAGCAGGTGTCGGACTTCAATTTGAAACTCCTGCCGCAACGGGCTGTACGAGTCAATCTCGGTTATGGCCGAAGCATGGCCAAAGGCCGCTACAATCCAACTTATAGTTTCCAACGCGACATTTTCCAGCTTCTGGGCAATACCCGCTGGGAAGCCAATGATTTCCGCCTGGGGGTGGATGCGACCTATCGCAAATGGAATTTCAACGTCGAGGAGTTGTATCGCCATTTCCGCAACGATCAGGAAATCACTTCCAAGCCCGGCTTGGATTTGGGATTTGTCCCAACCGATGGCGGCAAGCTGGCAACGCTTGACCGCATCACGCCGCAGCGGTCGCACGCGGTGGTGACAAGGGCCAGTGTCAGCGGAGCGATCACGGATCAGCTTCATGTCGTCCTGCGCGGTTTGCATGATGAAGAGAGGCTAAGCGGCGGGTATTACGAGATTGCAACCGGCAACAACAACAACAATGTTCCCATCGCCGCATATTCGATCAATCTTCCCAATCAGGGTGCTGTGATCAAACGGCCAAGCAACCGGATGGACGCCGGCATCAGCTATGACATCAACCGGTTTCTGACCGTCAATAACACTTTCAACTACACGTCATTCAAAATTCTGGGGAGCACGGAAATTGTGACCACGACGGTGCTGCAACCAGTCACTGGCCTCCCAACAACGACAACCTCCAGAGTGCAGGCAACGGGTTACATCACGGATCTATCTTCCTACGCCAACACGCTGGAACTGAACATGAACTGGGGCCGGAAGTTCAGCGCCAATCTGGGATGGCGCGCGATGCAGCGCGACGTCACCATTGCCAGCAGATACTTCACTGCCACCAGTGCTACTTCGGCAACCAATCCAGACGTTACGAACGAAACTGAGTCCATCGCTACGCAGGCCTTCATCGGAGGCGCGCGTTTTCGGCCCACCAAACGAACCAGCTTTATGTTCGACGTGGAAAAGGGCCAGAACAGCAATTCGTTCGTGCGCATCAATCCGCTTGATTACACGCGGTTCCGTATGCGGGCGCAGGTG
>JBDSAM010000205.1:0-11862 GCA_039922135.1 Blastocatellia bacterium | reverse complement strand
CCGACTCTCATCAGTTTTGCCTTCAAATTCGTACCACAAATCCCAGTCATCACACTCCTCCCGCAATTCTCCCGGCCGAAGCAAAAACTCTGGATTCATCGGCTTTACGTTCGGATCATCATCCACCATCGCAATCACGGCAATCACAAGCCCGCCGACGCGTACGCCAGCTTTGATTGCTGGGAACAAATCGCGTTGTAGGTAACAGCAATTGACGATCAGATCGTAGCTGTTAAGTTCAATAACAAATTCGCCGAGTTCCAAATCGGCAATACGAGCGTCCACTGCAACGCCAAGCTGGCGTGCGCGTTCGAGCAGAATTTCAATGGCGACTTTGGAGGAATCAACGGCGGTGACTTGCCAGCCGCGTTCGGCCAGGTAGAGGGCATGGCGGCCCGTGCCGCATGCGATGTCGAGAGCGCGTCCAGGTTCAAGCTGCGAGGCAAAACGAACGACTAACGGATGGGGATCGTGGTTCGTATGGTCGCCATGTTTATATCGGTCATCCCATTGATTCATAACTCTGCACACGCAATCGTTGGCCTTATTTTGAGCGATCAAAGGTAAAGATTTTGGCGTCGTTATTCTTCTTGCCAATGGCAAAATCCCGGATGATCTCGGCAGCGACCTGGCTGAAGGTGATGCCATTGCCGCCGAAACCGAGCGCAAAGTAAGTATGAGGCCGTTGTTCGATCGAACCGATATACGGCAATCCATCTTCGGTTTCGGCAAAGGTTCCCGTCCAGGCGAAATCAACTCGTAAAAGAATGTCAGGAAATCTTCTGCCAAAGGCTTCGACCAATTCGCGCGTTTTACGCGTCAGCAGCTTGTCGCGTTTATTCGGGCTGTAAAAAGTCTCATCCTTGCCGCCAACCAAGACGCGCCGATCCTTGGTTGTGCGCATATACAAATAGGGTGTTGCCGTTTCCCAAATCAAACAGTTCTGGTGCCAAATCTCTTTTTGTGGCAAGGGCTCGCTGACAACGGCATAGGTTGAATGCAGCCGAATTACATTTAACGGGACGTAGTCGTACGACTCATATCCGTTGGCGATGACCAGCTTTTTGGCTTTGATTGTTGCGCCGTGTTCCGTGCGCAGCAGAACTCCCCGCGATTGATATTCGATCTCTGTTAATTCTGTCTGGTCGAAGATTTGTGCGCCGTTTCTGATGCTTGCTTGCAACAGCCCTTGCGCCAGGCGGTAGGCATCTACCTGCGCGCCAGTGTCTGACAGCAACGCGGCGGGAGCGCTAAAAGGAAACATCGTGGCGATCTTCTCTTCGTACAGTAGCTCAACCTTGATGCCGTGTTTGCGGCGAATCTTGTATTCCTTCTCGATCTGATCGGGAACGTCCTTCTTGCGCGAGGCGTAGTAAAAGCTCTTCTTGTTTTCAAATTCCGCTTCGATCTTATGCTTGCGAACCAGTTCGCCAATCTTTGCTATGGATTCCAGGCATAGATGATAACTGCGCGCCGCGTGCTGTTCGCCAACCATCTCCGTCAATTCAAACAGGGGCTTATCAATTTCGTATTGCAACAGCCCGGTGCTGGCGCAAGTGCTGCCCATGCCGATATGGCGGCGATCACAGAGGGCGACGCTGATGCCCGCTTGCGATAGGTAATATGCGACAAACGCGCCGGTAATGCCGCCGCCCATAATCGCGAAATCTACTTTCAGATTTTTTTGCAGTGAGGGATAGACATTCACTAGCCCGCTTTTCAGCAACCAGTAAGGTTCCGGCGTACGAAGATTCATACATTAAAGTAATTGGTATCGCAGTCCCTCAGGGGGCTGGTTTCGTAATGGTGATTGTTGATGTAGAAATGCCCCGGAAGTTCACTCCGAGGCATTCAGCATATACTGCGTCGCTGCGGTCCCGTCTGGTAAACCTGCTGGGCAGAAATTAGACCGGAGGCACAGGCGACAACTCGACCTTCTTTTGCCCCTTTCGCGAATTGCGCCAGGCAGTGGCTCCTTCTTTAATCAGGCTGTAAATCGTGCGGCGATTCTGAACGATCACTTTTGCCCAGGCCATTTTGCCCATCTGCGGAAAGTAGATTCCGCGAAAGAAGATTCGTGCGACAAAAATATTGATGCGATGGCCCAGCGGCTTATCGCGGATTGAATTCACAGCCGAAGCAATCGCCTCAGCGCTGTATGAATTCGTCCAAGCCTGTTTCAGTTCCGCCTGCGCTTCATCAATCGTCATCTTCAGCGGTGTATGAGCCATCCAGAAAGGCTGGTATTCCAACCAATGAAGTGGCCGCGTCAGCCGTCCGGATTCTTTCAGCTTTTTGTAAAGAGGCGTCGAAGGGAACGGGATGAGCGTGCCAAACACGGGCAAGCCAGGAGGCCAGCTACGAACCTGTTCAAGCGTGCGCTCTGCCGCGCCTGGCGTGTCGTTATCCATGCCGAAGATGAATGACGTGATCGCGTGAACGTCGCGCTGCGCCAGCCGGGCAAGCACTGCCGCATATTCGCTTGGCTTATTGAACCCTTTGTTGACGGCGGCCAGGTTGGCAGGGTCAATTGATTCCATACCTATGAAAATCCACTTGCCACCAGAGGCTGCGATCAGGTCAACCAGTTCTTCATCGCGCAACAAATTGGCGCTGATCTGCGCCACCCAATGCACCTGCGCGCCAGCGGAGATGATATCGCGCAGCAATGATTTCGTGCGTTTGGGATTGATGGCGAAATTGTCGTCAATGAAAAAGACAGCGATCTGGCCTTTCTCTTTGCGCGCTCGCGCTTTCAGTCGCAGCAACTCATCAACAACGCTTTCGTTTGTGCGGAATCGAATAGAATCGCCAAAGAAACCAGTCACCGTGCAGAATTCGCAGCCGTACGGGCAACCGCGGCCGGATTCAACCGGGATCAGGCGAAAGGTTCCCCATCCATCACCCAATCCTTTAAGCATTTTGGTAAAGACTTTGGGGACGATGTTGAACTGATCCAGATTCATCGTCTCCCAGGGAATTGCAGGGTAAGGCTGAAGGCTGGGTTTGATGTCGTTGCCTTTGGCATCCAGCGCTGGCGTATAGATGTCTTTTAGTTCGCCGCGCGCGGCATCATTAACAATCTGCGGCCAGGTTTCATCGGCTTCGCCTAAAGCTATCGCATCTGCATGGCGCGGGCCGCCATTTCGCCCCAGGGCTTCGTCAGGTACTTCCGTCACGTGAGGGCCGCCCATTACCACTGGGATTCCTGCGGCGCGCAGGGCATCGGCCATTCGGTATGCTTTGGCAATCATCCGAGTCATTGCGCCAATCCCCACCAACCCGACACCTTGCTCGCGCGCAAACTGCACGAGTTCCTCCTCATTCATGGCATGCGCGTTACCGTCTACCAAAATCACTTCGTGACCGGGCGGCGTCAGCGATTGCAAAAGAAACATCCATAGATGCGGCATGAAATTACGAGTCACGCCATTGTCTGGATTGTAGAGAAGAATTTTCATTTTTTGGTTCTGCTTTCAGTTGGCGATTTATGCCAGAGACGGAACATTAAGCTGGTGCTTGTTGAAATGTAGTTAATAGTATAGGCGGTGCTGATGCGGTGCATCAGTTCATCGTTACTTTTAGCCAGCCTATAGAAATATTGATCAGTACTGCAAGCCCAACTAATGCCGTGGATTAGTTTATCTCTGCTTGCAGGCAAGTTGCGAAACGGCCAAGAGCCGTCAGTGGAAATTGATTGCGATACTGATGATAGTTTATGTAGAAGTGTCCTGGAAAGCCCGTGCCGGTAAATTCTGCTTCCGGCCAACTGCCATCCGGGTTTTGTTGGCTGAGCAAATAATCGATTCCTTGTTTGACCGAATCGGTTTCGCAGTCGCCTGCCGCCATCAAGCCCATCAACGCCCAAGCCGTCTGGGAAGGTGTGCTGGGGCCTTTGCCACGCAGCTCCGGCTTCTTATACGACTCGCAGGTTTCGCCCCATCCGCCATCGGCGTTCTGAACGCTGCGCAGCCACGCGGTGGCCTGTTTGACTTCGTAGCCATCCATATCGAAATCAACGAACGGCGCAATCGAACGCAAGCCAACCAACGCAAGGTAAGTTCCGTACACGTAATTGACGCCCCAGCGTCCCCACCACGAACCGTCCTTCTCTTGCAGGCTGAGCAGGAAACTGATTGCGCGGTTGACGTCTTCGTCACGGTAAAGTTTTTCGTGGTGTCTGGCCTGCCAATGGCCAAGCAGTTCTAACACGCGTCCGGTCAGGTCAGCCGTCGGCGGATCAATCATCGCCTTCAGATCGCCATACGGCATCTGGTTCCACAGGTCTTGGGTGTTGTCTATGTCAAAGGCCGCCCAGCCGCCCGCCTTGCACTGCATCGTCATCACCCATTCGGTCGCCGCGCGGCAAGCTTCCAGCTTGTATTCGTCATCATCCGGCTTCGTTCCTAATAACGCCATAATCACCGCCGCCGTGTCGTCCACGTCCGGGTAGTAATCGTTGAAAAACTCGAACGCCCAGCCCGCTGGCTTGCCTTTACGATTGAAGACAGCCCAGTCGCCGTAACGGAAAATCTGTTTGGTCAGCAGCCAATCGCCTGCGGCTTTAATGCGCGAATCTGTCGGCGATGCGCCCGAATCCAGCAGCCCGGTCAATCCCAGCGCCGTATCCCATGTCGGCGAAATGCACGGTTGCAAGCGCAGGTATTGCGGCAGTTCAGAATTGTCCATCGTACCTTCTTCAATGCAGAAGCGATCCAGAGCATCCAGGCCGCGTTTGATGTACGGATGGTTCGCCGAAACCCCGAGCGCGTGAAACATTAGAATTGAGTTCAACATCGCAGGCACAATGCCTGCCCAATCGCCGGCTGTATCCTGCCGTTCGATCACCCAGCGTTCGGCGGCGGCAATTCCTTGCTCTCGCAATGGAACCAAGCCGATTTGATCCAGCGTCTTAAGCATTCTGTCCGCTGCCAGAAAGAATTCTCCCATCGTCGTGCCATCATTGTTCTTCAGGCTGACATCCGCTTTATCGCGCGAGCCTTCGGCGAATAGCTCATCCGCATGAACACCCACGTCATATACGGGCCGCTTATCAATCACGACCAGCAGCGGCACCGTCGAAGAGCGCGCCCAACTGGCCATCGTGTAAATGTTCAGAGGGAACCACGACGGCAAAAACATAAACCACGGCGGCAAGGTCGGAATGCCTTCCCACGGATACGCGCCGAACAACGCCAGATGCAGTTTGGTAAACACGCGGGCTTTGGTCAGGCCGCCACGTTCCAGGATAAATTTGCGCGCCTGCTGCATCGCCTGCTGGATGGATGGATCATCAGGGGAATGGCCAGCGAGTTTGAGCGCAAAGTAGGCTTCGATGGTCGTGCTGATCTCGCCGCCATCGCCGTAATAAAGTTCCCAGCCGCCGTGCGCGCGCTGCTGGCGCAACAGATACCGCGCCATCTGTTGAATCTGCGCTTCTCGATCTTTGCCATTACTTCGAGCGTTGGCGGGATTGGAATGCATCAAAATGCGATGGAGCATGATGTATTCCGCCGTCAGCGTGACGTTGGCCTCCAGCTCCGCCCACCAAAACCCTTCCAAATTCTGTTGCGAGAAAAGATATTCCTGTCCGCGATGAATCGCATTGCTCAAGCGGGATTGAATGGATTGTGTGATTGCAGTTTGTGGTGTGCTCATCATTTCAATAGGGGGTCAACAGGGGAGCACGGGTCAAAGGAATTTCAATTACCGGAGGGTTCAAAGGAGCTTCGATTACCGAAGGGGTATTTTTGAGCATGTAATTGACAATCAGCGGCGTGTCTTGGCTGAAGTTCTTCAGTCCGCCGCGGATGTGATTGGCGCGCAGGTAAATATTAAGTATCCCATTGACCAGAGGGACGAGGGGTTCGCTACGGGCTTTCGTCCAGTAAGTTTCGCGTGTCAACACGTCGGCGGCAACGCCGGATAGAACCTGCGCCTTCAATTCCTGAGCCGTTTGCGCATCGCTCCGGGCCAGAAAATCCAATACTTTCAGGCCGTGCAGATAGCCCGAATAGCGCACGTAAGGTTCAGTGGATTTGATGCAGACGACGTAGGCGATGAAGTTCGCTTCGTCTTCGCGCGCATACCCGCGCTGGTGGGCTTTGAAGTGCGCCAGCGTGAAGGGCATGTCGCAGTCTGGCCCCATTACGTTATAAGTTGCTTCGCCCGTGTAAGGGATATAAACGCCGCGAACGTCCAACCACGTCGCCACTTTCGAAAAGTAGAGCGGCTTAGGTTCGCTGACGCCGCCCTGACTGGCCGGGCCAAGCATTCCTAACTGCTGGAATCCGGTTTCGACAGCTTGACTCAGCTTCGGCAAGGTCAATTGCACTTCGCGCGTGCTGTAATTGGCGTTGGCGCCATCAACAATTCGCCTGCCAACGCTGATAATCTCTTCGCGTCCATCACCGCGCTGCTCCAAATCCAACCGCTCTGCGATGGGCATGCGCTGATAATTCAATCCCCACATCAGCAGAAATAGCGCAAACCCAATGGCCACCAACCAGGCCCATTGCAGGAACAAAATCTTGAAGACTTCGATCATGCTTGCTTCGCGCCGCAACGCGCGCGACACGTACCAGAACGTCCACAACACATACCAGATAACGATTCCTGCGATCAGGATTTCACCCAGTGAAAACTGAGTGAATTTGTTGACCGACGCCATCCATCGCACCAGGTAATGGTAGAAGTTTTGGCTGTAGTAAGTTTCGACCGTTTCCGGCATCAAGCTGGCCAATGTCTGCACGCCAAAGGCGACCAACACCCAAATTAGCGCCCGCCAAAACAAAGAGCGGGCCCTGACAAGATCTTCTTCGGCGACCTCGTCTTCCTCTTCTACGACCTCAACCTCCTCTGGAGGTAGTTCTTTGACGACTCTACGAGTCACGGTTGGCCTGAAAGGTACTCTTCTCATAACAACAGCAAACCAGCTTAATAGAAATTCCTGAACCGCTTTCCCGATTGCCCTTATGACAAAAATGGCGTGGCTTCAATCTTGATCAGCAAGCGGTCGTCAATCAGCTGCCGCGCCTTAACCATCGTCGCGCAAGGCCGAATATACCGGCGGCGGATGATAACGGACGAGGCAGTTTGTTCCAAGCGTTAGGCCAGAACGATAACCTGAACGCAAAGACGCAAAGATGATCTTGGCGGGAAAACGACTCAAGCCTCCACAAGTTGTTAATGCGAAAGCTGCTTTGCGCCTTTGTCAATTAGCGCCTTTGCGTTAATCCTGTGATTCTGCAGAAGTCTCGATTGGGAGTTTGGCAAGGTTGGCTGACTGCGTTACCCTCGCGCCGTTATGACCACCAAACTCTACTGGAAAGACTCACACTTAACGGCCTTCACGGCTCGTGTTGAAGATTGTCTTGAAAAAGGCGGCGCTCAATTTGTAGTACTTGATCAAACGGCCTTTTATCCCACGGGTGGCGGCCAGCCCTGCGATGTTGGCAGAATTGGTTCAGGCATTGTCCACAATGTTGAGGTTGGGGAAGACGGTCGCATTTTGCATCAAGTGGAAACACCGGTTGAGTTCGCTGTTGGAAACGAAGTGGCCTGTGAAGTTGATCCACCGCACCGCCGTGAGATGACACAGCAACACACCGGGCAGCACATTCTGTCGCAAGCCTTCTTTCAGTTATTCGGCGCTGAAACGCGCGGCTTTCGCATCACGGATCGCGCGACGGAAATTGATCTGACGCTGGAACTTCAGCCCAACGAGATCGAGCAAGCCATCCTGCGCGCCGAAGAACTGGCCAACAATATCGTTTTTGACGACCGCGAGATTCGCATTCACGAGGTTACGCCGGAGCAGGCCGCTACATTGCCGCTGCGAAAAGAGAGCTTCATCAGCGATTGCGTCCGCGTGATTGAGATCGCCGATTTTGACTGGTCGCCCTGCGGCGGAACACATGCACAGCGAACTGGGGAAGTCGGCTTGATCGCCGTTCGCGGCTGGGAACGCGCGAAGAGGATGACACGAGTGCATTTTGTTTGCGGCATTCGCGCGCTGAAAGATTACCGGCTGGCCAACAAATCCGCCGAAGCCGTGGCGATTAAATTCAGTGCTGGACGTGATGATGCGGAAGCCAACGTCACGCGTTTGATCGAAGACAATAAACAACTGTCGCGCCGCGTCCGCGAATTGGCAGAGGTGGCCGCGAAGGTTGAAGCAGCAGACTTGCTTAACGCAACTTCTGTGAACAACGGCGTTCGTATCGTGGAAAAGATATTCGAAGGCCGTGATTTCGAGGAAGTGAAACTGATCGCCCATCGGTTGGTAAACTGTGATGATGTAGTCGCTTTGCTGGCAACGCGCGAAGCGGGAATGGTTCGATTGATCTTTGCGCGGTCGGCCAAGCTTGCCTGCGACATGAATGAGTTGATGAAAGCGGCCTGCGAACGATTGGGCGGGCGTGGCGGTGGCAAGCCCGATTTTGCGCAAGGTGGTGGGGCGAACGTAAATGAACTGGCTGCCGCGTTGGAAGCAGTCAAAAGCAAAATATGATTTCAACATATGACCCTGTTGAATGCCCTGATTCAATCATTGATAATGCCGCTCCCCAACGTTGACCGATGATCGTCAAAAGAACTGAAAGTGTAAGGAAGTAATGAATGCCTGAAAGACCGGAGTCGCCGAAGCTGACCAAAATGGTGGACATCCATTGCCATGTCCTGCCAGAAACGGATGACGGCGCGACTTCGTTGGAAGAATCCGTTGCTATGTGCCGCGCCGCTGCCGCCGATGGCATCAAGACCATCATCGCTACGCCGCACATGTTCGATGGCGTTCACATCACGCCCCAAAAAGAAGACATCCTGCGCAGAATCAAACTGGTTATGGACGCGGCGGATAATTGCGTGGAGATCGTGCCGGGCGGGGAAGTCCGTTACAGCTACGAGATTTTTCAGGAAGCGGAAGACCCAAATACGCGCATCAAGCTGAATGGCACTTCGTACATGCTGCTGGAATTTCCCTTTCAGTCCGTGCCGCCGAACATCGAGATGACGATCTTCCAAATTTTAAGCGCGGGCATTACTCCAGTCATTGCTCATCCTGAACGAAACAAACGTATTCAACAAAGCCCTAAGATCATTGCCGACTTGGTTGAACGCGGGGCGTATGCGCAGATTGACGCGGGCAGCATCACCAAAAGCTTTGGGCCGGAGTCTTATCAATCGGCGAAGAAGATTCTGGAAGCGGGCCTGGGGCATTTCATTGCTACTGACGCGCACCATATGGATCGGCGGCGTCCTGTGCTATCAACGGCGACAGCCATTGCAGCGGAATGGGTGGGTGAACAATATGCCCGCGCGATGGTTGAAGATAATCCAGCAGCATTGATCAAAGATTGCGCGATCCCATTTCAACCCGATCCTGACCTGGATTCATTGCTGGGTCGCAAGAAAAGCTGGTTTGCATTTTGGAAGTAAGGAGCACTCCTTTGTCGAAGATCAAGCTTGATTTGAACAGAAGACTGAACAGACTGGCTGCCGTCAGATTTGTGATGGCGCTATTTTTATTCGCGGCATTGACGCTGGGCTTGGCCAATGGCGTAACGCCCGTTTCGGCCAAACCGCAATGGCAGTTGATCAAACTAAAGAATGGAATGGACGTAATCGTCATTGAAAACCACTCCGTTCCGCTGGCCACGGTCGAGATCGCCGTCAAGAATGGCGCATATACCGAACCGCCTGAATACAATGGCCTGTCGCACCTTTACGAGCATATGTTCTTCAAGTCGAATGAGAAGTCGCGCGTCGAAGGTTACACCGAACGCGCGGCGGAATTCGGCATGCTCAGTAATGCACAGACGCAATACGAAGTCGTCAACTATTACACGACCACGCTGACCACTGGTTTACGAGAGTCACTGATGATGATGCGCGACGCGCTGCGCTATCCAATCTTCGACAAGCAGGAACTGGATCAGGAGATCGAAGTCGTCATTGACGAACTGAATCAGCACCGCTCCAATCCATTCAACTATTTGTTCGAAGCCACCGACGCGCGGCTTTGGTACAAATATCCGTCGCGCAAACGTCCTGGCGGCGATCCCGCAACCGTGGCCAAAGCAACGCCTGAAATGATGCGGACGATTCAACGAAAGTTCTACATTCCGAATAACTCGGCGCTGGTCGTGGCGGGTGATGTCAACGCGCAGGAGGTTTTCAGGATTGCCGATGATGTCTTCGGCGATTGGCCGCGCGGCGAAGATCCCTTCGTTAAAGACCCGATTCCACGCCATCCGCCGCTGGTGAAAGACGAAGCCGTGATCGTCAATCAGCCGGTCAATGCGGCGACGATTCAGATTTCGTGGCACGGCCCTTCAACCGATCTTGATCCGCAAGCGACCTATGCGGCTGATGTTTTCTCTTACGTCCTGCGCCAGCCGGATTCAAAGTTCGCCCGTGCCTTAGTTGATACCGGCCTGACAACGGGCGCTGCTCTGGGATATCTGACGCAGAAGAACGTCGGCCCCATACAGTTCACGGCACAGACCACGCCGGAGAAGTTGAAAGAGGCGCTGAAAGCCGTCAATGCCGAATTCGCCAAGTTCGATTCGCCTGATTACTTCAGCGACCAGGAACTGGAAAGCGCCAAGACCGCAACCGATGTAAGCGAAATTTACGATCGTGAAAAACCGTCGCAGTATGCGCACACGGTCAGTTTCTGGTGGGCAAGTTCCGGGCTGGATTATTACGCCACCTACGTCGAGAAGATGAGCAAGATCACGCACGCTGACATTCGGCAGTTCGCGCGGAAGTACATCAAAAACAAACCGCGCGTGGTTGCCGTGATGATTTCTGCCGCTGATCAAAAAAAGATCGGGCTGACCGAACAGGATTTGATGTTCAGGCTCGATCCCATCAATGCCGCTTCTGCAAACGACAAAACTGAAACCAGTTCTGGCCTGCCCCCAGTCAAACCCGGCGGCAAAGGCGAGGGAGCCAGGAAACCCATCACTAAACCCATCACTAAACCCATCACTAAACCCAAGACCAAATGAAAATCGAAAAAATGCCAGTGAGCATTGGCGCTCGCTTTTTGAATATTGCGTTAGTAGTCCTGTTGTCGGCTGTCTCGGCATACGCCCAGGCACCAGCACCCGCGCGGACGCCAAGCGCATCGCGAAGCACATCAAATGATGCGACCAGCGAATTCATCGCCGCCAATGGACTGAAAACAATTCATCGCGTGGTCAGCGGCAATGAAGTTGTCGCCGTACAAATCTACTTTCGCGGCGGTACGCGCAACATCACCGAAAAGAATGCTGGTGTCGAAACACTGCTCTTCGAGGTCATGCCGCAAGGAACTAAGAACTTCAGCAAGGGCGTCATCAACCGTGAACTGGCGCGAATGGGCACGATCATAGATGGCGGCAGCAGTTATGATTACAGCGCGATTGCGATGCGCTGCGTGCGCAAAAACTTCGACCGTTCGTGGGAACTGCTGGCCGATATGGTGCTCAATCCGCTCTTTGACGAGAAGGAAGTCGCGTTGGCCAAAGACCAGATCATCAATGGGCTACGCCAGCAGAATGACATTCCGGAAAGTTCCGTGGCCATCACCAGCAGCAAGCTTCTATTCAGCGCGCATCCATACTTCAATTCGCCCGAAGGCACGATTGAATCGGTCAGCACGCTGACGGCAGCCGACCTGAAGGCACAGCACGCCAAAATCCTGAATACATCGCGAATGCTGGTGATCGCCGTAGGTGATGTGACCATGCCTGAAATCAAGCAGAAAGTTGAAGCGAGCTTTGGCAAGATCGTCAAAGGAGATTTCAAAGACGAGACGATACCGGCGTTCGCCAAAGCCTCAACTCCCGACTTCCAACTTCTGAATCGTCCGGT